>NZ_JASKYT010000273.1:0-10251 GCF_041028275.1 Streptomyces sp. PU-14G | reverse complement strand
CCCTCGTCCCCGCCCCCGTCATCGTCGTCGGCCTGCTGCCCGTCCTGTCCGTCCTGCCCGTCCTGTCCGCCCTGGCCGCCGAGGCGGTCCGTACGGGCGCGCAGGGAGTCGGTCAGGCTTTCGATACGGCGGTTGGCGACCGAGCCGGCCGCGGTGCGGGCCGCGGCCATCATCTGGTCCTTGACCTGGTCGGCCAGCTCCTCGAACTGCGGGGTCTCGGTGATCTTCCGGACGCCTTTGCTGATCAGCTCCTGCGGGTCGAGGCCGAGACGGCGTCCCGCCACCAGCGACCCGACCGCGAGGGCCAGCTTGGCCTTCTTCGTACGGCCGAGGAGATAGCCACCCGCTACCCCCGCGAGGACGGCCGTCTTGCAACTGTCGTTCATGCCTGATCCCTTGGGTTCGGTGACGTCTCGGTCACGACGGACGCGGTGTGTGCGGCGGACGCGGCGTGTGTGGCGGGCAGGGTGTGCGCGGTGGGCGTGGTCACGGTGCGGGTGCCGGCCGCGGCGCTCGGTGCGCGCTGTTCCAGCAGGTCGAGCAGGCGTTCCTCCTCCCGCTCGAACTCCTCCTCGGTGAGCTCTTCCTCCTCGTACGCCCGGTTGAGCTCGCCGAGCTGTGCCCGGATCGTCGCCGGGTCGTACAGTTCCTGCTCCGCGACGTCGAGCAGCCGGCCCGCCACCCACCCCACGCCCCGCACGGGCGCCAGCGGCAGCAGCAGAACGCCGCTGAACAGCCCCACGTCAGCCCCCCACGGCGGCGGGCCGGACGGCGGAGCTGTCGGGGGAAGAGGGCGCTTCCCCTTCCTGGGGAACGAAGCTGTAGCACGGCAGCGGGCCCGTCAGGCGCAGCTCCACCCGCTCCCGGTGCGCGGTCGCGAAGTGCTCCACCGCCGCCCGGAACCGCTCGCTGCGTGCCTGCGGGACGAGGAACGAGGCGTTGAGGACGTACCCGGGGACCTCCGGGCCCCGCACGACCTCGTCGGCAAGCCGGACCAGCTCGCGCAGCGCCTCGTCGGCGGCCTCGGTGGCCCGGCGGGCCAGGCCCTCGGCGACCGCCTGTCCGAGCCGCACGTTGCCCTCGTAGGACGGCCGGCGCCGCACGTCCTCCGCGAGCCGCCGCACCCCCGCGTCGTCCCGCACGAGGGCTTCGACAGCGGACTGGACCGGCATCGCCTTGAGGTTCATCTCGGTGCGGCGGTCGAGGCGCCTGAGCGCCGCGAGGTGGGTCGGTGCCGCCGCACGGACGGCGCGCTCGACCGCGGTCGCGTCCTCGGCGACCATGCCGAACCGCATCGGCAGCACGGGCGCCTCGGCTCCCAGCGCGGTCAGCAGTTCCTGGTGGGCCATCAGGTCGCGGCGGCGCGCCCGCAGGTCGGGCGGTACGTCGCTGACGAGGGCCGCGAGCTCGCCCACCGGGAGAAGCCTGACCCGGGCCTGAGGCCTGCCCACGCCCCGGGTGGAGGGCGGGAGGGCGCGGTCGGCGTGCACGATGCCGTAGACGTAGAGCCGGGAACGGGTGGTCATGGTCACGCCTCCTGGGGGCGCCGGGTGGCGCGGCTTCCGGCCCGGGAGCCGGAAGCCGCTCGGGAGCCGGAGCCGGAGCCGGAGCCGGAGCCGGAACGGCGTCGTGCGCGGGGCGCCTCCTCGTGCTCCGCCTCGTCGGATTCGTCGTATTCCTCGCGCTCGATGTCGTCGTCGTCCTCGTCGTCGCCCATGCCGATGGCGTCCTTGACCTTGCCGCCCACCGACCTGGCGGCCTTCTTGGCGCCGCCCTTGGCCACGCCGCCGGACAGGCCGGCGAACAGGTCGGGCACCGTGCGGCTGGACGCGTCCTGGTTGAGGTCGAGCCGGTTGCAGACCTCGGCGAAGCGGAGGTAGGTGTCGACACTGGCGACCACGATGCGGGCGTCGATCTTGAGGATCTCGATCCCCACGAGCGAGACCCGCACGAAGATGTCGATCACCATGCCGCGGTCGAGGATCAGTTCGAGGACGTCGTAGAGGGTCCCGGCGCGCGGGACGCAGACCGCGGCCTCGTTGTAGGTGGTGGTCGTCATGGCTGGCTCTCCCTCTCGGACGGGCACCGGCGACGTCAGTCGTCGCTCGCGCCGCGCCGGTAGCGCCGGATGCGTCGGTACTGGGCGAGGTGGCCCTTGCTGTCGAGCTCCACCTCGTAGGTCGCCAGCAGGCTGGTGGTGTCGGGGATGCGTGGCACCTCCAGCACGTCGACGTGCACCCGCCAGCCCTTCTCGGCCCTGCGCACGGCCGAGACGCCCTCGGCCTCGTGCCCGATCAGCCGGGTGAGGCTCCGGGACGCGCGCCGCGCGGCCTCCTCGGGCCCCTTGGACGCGGTGGCGGACGCCGATGTGGAGCCGCTCCTGTCGGCGGTCTTCGAGGAGGTCTTCGAAGCGCTCTTCGTGGCGCTCCTCGAAGCCGACCCGGAGGCGGACTTCGAGGCGGATTTCGCGGCGGGTCGGGCCCGCTGTGCACGTTGCTCCGGCATGTGCACAGTCTGTTCAGCGGTGGTCACCCTCGGCATCCGGTGCTGATCCATCCGGGGCGGGCTGTCGCGCGGGTGGCGCACCGCCGCGAGGGCAGGGGCGTCCCCGGAGGCCGCTGCCGTCCCCGCCTTCCGGGCCGGGGGTCCCCCTTGGCGGTGCCGTGCCCGGCGGGGTCCCGGTGTGTCTGGTGGGGCCCGCCGGGCAGCCATGCGTACGGTTTCCCCGCATACCGGGCATAGAGCGCGGTGCGGGAGGAGCCAGCATGGAACAGCGGCGCGTCTTCGCTCAGGTCCTCACCGTGGAGACGGTGATCGCCGGAGTGGTGTTTCTCCTGGTGCTGGCGGCGCTGCTCTACTCGCTGGTCCGGCGGCGCGCGGGAGCCGGAGTCGGCCCCTCGCCCCGCTCCGAGCGCCTGCGGCTGGAAGGCGGCTACCTCGCCGTGCTGGTCGTCATCGCGGCGGGCCTCGTGGTGTACACCGCCTCGGCCAACGACTGGATGCACCCGGGCGGCGACGCCCAGGCCGCGGGGCGCGGCGGCGGGAAGGCCGCCCCCGTCGAGGTGGACGTGACCGCCTTCCAGTGGTGCTGGAGATTCACCCACCCCACCCCGGGCGCCCACCAAGCCGCGGACGGCGGGCATGGGCGTGAGCCCGGGCGCGAGCGTGAGGCCGGGTACGGGCGCGAGCGTGGGCCCGGGCACGGGCGTGAGCCCGGGCATGGGCGTGAGGCCGGGTACGGCCCCGACGGTGCGCACACGCGGGGCGGGGACCGCGCACAGGCGGCCACCACCACAGCGAACTGCCGCGACGGCCGGCTGCCCACCCTCGTCGTGCCCACGGGGCGGACCGTGCGGATCAAGCTGACCTCACAGGACGTCATCCACTCCCTCTGGGTCCCCGCCCTCCGCTACAAGATGGACGCCTTCCCCGACCACACCAACAGCTTCACCTTCACCCTGGATGAGGAGGGCCGCTGGATCGGCCGGTGCGCCGAGTTCTGCGGCGACCGCCACCACGCCATGGAGTTCTGGCTCAAGGCCGTCTCCCCCGAGGAGTACGACGACTGGGTCTCCCACCACCAGCAGAACGGTCCCCCCTCCGGAGCGGCGGCATGACCCTGGCTCCCGACCCGCCCGCCGACTCCCCGCCCCAGGACGCCCAGCCCGCAGGGGCGTCCAGAGCGGTACGCCCCGCCTCCTGGCTCGGCTGGCTGACCACCACCGACCACAAGCGCGTCGGGCTGCTCACCATGGCGACCGCGGTGGTCCTGTTCTTCCTCATGGGCGTCCTCGCGCTGCTGATGCGCAGTCAGCTCGCGCAGCCCGACCAGAACTTCTTCGGCTCGTCGCTGTACAACCAGATGTTCAGCATCCACGGCTCCGGCATGATCTACCTGGTCATGACCCCCTTCGCCATCGGGCTCGGGGTCTACCTGGTGCCGCTCCAGATCGGCGCGCCTGCCGTCGCCATGCCGCGCGCGACTTTGTTCGGGTACTGGCTCTACGCGCTCGGGGCCGTCCTGATGCTCTCCGGCTTCGCCATGCCGACCGGCGCGCACGCGGACGGCTGGTTCTCCTACCCGCCGATGGCCAGTTCGACCTACTCGCCAGGCGACGGCACCCCGCTGTGGATCGTCGGCGTCTTCATGGCCACCGTCGGTGCGCTGCTGATGGGCTGGGCGGTGCTGTGGACCGCGCTGCGCAAGCGGGCCCGGGGCATGACGATGCTGCGGATGCCCGTCTTCACCTGGTCGATGATCGCCGCCACCCTGATGGTGATCGGCGCCTTCCCCGCGCTGCTGGCCGCGCTGGTCATGCTCGCCGTAGGAAGGGCCGAACCCTCGGTCTTCGACTCGAACGCGTGGAACATCGGCTACCAGCACCTGTTCTGGTTCTACGGCCACCCGGTGGTCTACGTGATGTTCTTCCCCTACCTGGGCGCCGTCGGCGAGGTGCTGGCCGTCTTCTCCCGGCGCCGGTTCTTCGGCTACAAGGGCACGGTCGTCTCCCTGCTCGTCTTCGCGGCGCTGTCGATGAGCGTGTGGGGCCACCACATGTTCGCCACGGGACAGGCGACCAACGACTACTACTCGCTGACCTCGATCGCCCTTCTCGTGCCCGCGGGCATCGAGTACTTCGCCCTGGTGGGGACGGTGCTCGGCGGGCGTCTCGTCTTCCGCACCCCCATGCTGTTCGCGCTGGCGTTCATCCCGCAGTTCCTCATCGGCGGCCTCACCGGCATCATGGTCGGCACCCCGGCCCTCGACTACCACGTGACGGACAGCTACTTCATCGTCGCCCACCTGCACTACGTGCTCTTCGCCGGCAGCGCCTTCGGCCTCTTCGCCGCCGTCTACTTCTGGTTCCCGAAGGTGACCGGGCTGATGCTGGACGAGCGGCTCGGGCGCGTCCACTTCGCCCTGATGGTCATCGGCACCAACCTGACGTTCCTGCCGATGTTCGGGCTCGGCTACCTGGGCATGCCGCGCCGGGTCGCCACCTACCCCGAGTGGGCGGGTTTCGGGCTGCTCAACCTGCTGGCCTCCATCGGCGCGGGGTTCCTCGCCGCCGCGATGATCGCCTTCGTCCTCAACCTCCAGCAGGCGTTCAGACGGCGTGTGGCGGCACCCGCCGACCCCTGGCAGGGCAACTCCCTGGAGTGGGCCGCCACCTCTCCGCCGCCGCGGTACAACTTCACCACCGCACACCCGCTTCCCCCCATCACCAGCAACGCGCCTCTCCTCGACGCCCGGATGCGGCACGGACGGCACCGGGCACCGCGCGGGGAGGACGCGTGAGCGGGCCCGCGCGGCGCTGGTGCGAGCGCCACCCCGGTGCCGTGGTCGTGGGCGGCTGGGCGTGCCTCAACGCCGTGCTGCTCGGCGTCCTGACCGCCTACGGCGAAAGCGCACTGGCGCTGCTGCTGTGGGCGGGGGCCTTCGTCGTCCTGCTGCTGGCGGCCTGCGCCGTGCTGGTCTCCTGCTCCTGCGGCCCGCTGGAGCTGACGCGCTACCGGGTGCCGGACACCGGCGGAGCCGCCGTCCTCCTCTCCGCGTGCGGGCTGGCCGTGGGCGGGCTGATGTTCGTCTTCGGCTCCTGGCTGGTCGTCATCGCGGGACCGCTCCTCCTCGTCGCCGCGGTCCTCGCCCTCAGGCGGCGGAGCCGGGGGAGCGCATGACGGCACCTCACCACGGCGCGGCCGTCTGGACGATGGGCGGGACGGGAGTGCTGCTGTCCGCCGTGCTGCCGTGCCTCCTCCTCGCCGTGCGGGACCGTCCGCCGTTGGGCGGGATGGCGCGGCGGCTCTCCCCGCCGCCGGGCGCCGCCCTGAGCGGGTTCGTCCTCGTGCACGCGGCGGTCACGCTCGCGGAGAGCTTCCTTCAGATGGGCGCGGTGGTCAGCGCGGCGCTGTACGCCGTGCTGGTGGCCGCCGGGCTGGCGTTCTGGCTGCCCGTCCTCGGCCCGGGCAGACGGCTGGGCGACGCGGGGCGCTGCCTCTACCTCTTCGTCGGAGCCCCCCTGCTGGACATCCCGGTGGTGGCGACGTTCGCCCGCGGGCACGCGGCGGGCGGCCTGGCCATGATCGTCGGCATGCTGCCGGTCGGGATCATCGCGGCGGCCCTGACCTGGCGGTGGATCACGGCCGAGGAGCGCGCGCGACAGCGGGAGGAAACCGCACCCCAACCGGCGCGGGCCCGGCCGGCCCACGTCGCCGAGCCGTGAGCACACCCCGCGCGCCCCTCGCCGGTCCCGGTGCGCGCCTTCGCCGGGGGAGGGCGGCGCGTGCAGGCTGCGCCGCCCCGGGACCGCTGCAAGGGCGACCGGCAGGACTCCCACGGGAGACGCCGGCGCCACCACCACGAGACAGCGGCCAGGAGGCGAGCACACGTGCTGCTCTTGCGACGGAAGGCGCGGCAGGCGAGACGGCGGGAGCGGGCCGTGCGGGCCTCCCGGGTGCTGGACAAGCGCCTGCCGCTGATGGAGGCCGGAAAGGAACTCCTCCGCAAGGCGTTCCCCGACCACTGGTCCTTCCTGCTCGGTGAGATCGCCCTCTACAGCTTCCTCGTCCTCGTGCTCACCGGCAGCTACCTGACGTTCTTCTTCCACGCCGACATGGCGGAGAAGCCGTACCACGGGGCGTACATCCCGCTGCGGGGCGTCAACACCTCCGAGGCGTACGCGTCGGTGCTGCGCATCTGCTTCGAGATCCGGGGCGGGCAGCTCATCCGGCAGATCCACCACTGGGGCGCCCTGGTGTTCGTGGCCGCGATCGGGATCCATCTGCTGCGCATCTTCTTCACCGGCGCCTTCCGGCGGCCCCGCGAGGTGAACTGGCTCATCGGAGTGACGCTGTTCGGGCTCTCGCTCCTGGAGGGGTTCGCCGGCTACTCCCTCCCGGACGACCTGCTGTCCGGCACCGGGCTGCGCACCTTCCAGGGCATCATGATGTCGATCCCGGTCATCGGCACCTACGTCAGCTTCTTCGTCTTCGGCGGGCAGTTCCCCGGGCACGAGATCGTCCCACGGCTGTTCATCTCGCACGTCCTGTTCATCCCCGGCGTGCTCATCGCGCTGATCACCGTGCACCTGTTCCTGGTCGTCTACCTGAAACACACCCAGTGGCCGGGGAGGGGCAGGACGAACCGGAACGTGGTCGGCAAGCCGATGGTGCCGCAGTACGCGGCCAAGTCCATCGGGCTCTTCCTCGCGGTGTTCGGTCTGCTGACGCTGCTGGCGGCCACCTTGCAGATCAACCCCATCTGGACCTTCGGGCCGTACCGTGCCGATCAGGCGAGCATCAACTCCCAGCCGGACTGGTACGTCGGGTTCATCGAGGGGGCGCTGCGGCTGATGCCGCAGGCGGAGACCAGGCTGTGGGGGCACACCGTGGTCTGGGACGCCTTCGTCCCCGGAGTCGTCATCCCCTCGCTGCTGTTCCTCGTCCTGTACGCCTATCCGTTCCTCGAACGGTGGGTCACCGGGAACTGGAAGGAGCACCACCTGTGCGACCGGCCGCGCAACCAGCCCACCCGCACGGGGCTCGGCGTCGCCGGCGTCACCACGTACGCCGTGCTGCTGGCCGCGGGCGGGCAGGACGTGCTGTCCCTGCTGTTCACCTGGCCGATCGAGTCCCTGACGTGGATCTTCAGGGGTGCGTTCTTCCTGGCTCCTCCGCTCGCCTTCTGGGCGACCAAGAGAGTGTGCCTCGGGCTGCAGGCCCAGGACCGTGTGCGGCTGCGCACCGGAGACGGCGCCGGAGAGGTGCGACAGATCGCGGGCGGCTACCAGGAGGCGCGGACGCCGCTGGCCGGTGCCGAGCAGCACACGATCCTGGTGAAGGACACCCCGCCGCGGCTGGCGGCCGACGAGGCGCGGCAGACGGGGAGTCTGCGCAGGCATCTGTACTTCTGGTACTACGGCGAGCGCGTGGAACCCGACCGCACGCCGAAACAGCGGCGCGTCGTGAAGAAGATCCTCACCCCGCCGGAGGAGCCGGAGGAGCCGGAGGAGCCGGAGGGGAAGGCGAAGCAAGAGGCGGGCGGGAGGTAGTCCCGCCGTCCGTCCGCGTCGGCCGGGGCCGTCCTGGCTCCGGCAGGGTGCGGGCCAGCAGCCACGCCAGCGCGGGCATGGCGATCAGCGGGGCCAGCGCCGTCTGGAGCGACGTGGCGTCGGCGAGGGCCCCGACGCCGGGTCCGGCCAGACCGCCGACGCTGACCGTCAGGCCCAGAGTGACCCCGCTGGCGGTCCCCACGCGCGTGGGCAGGTAGTCCTGTCCGAGGGTGACCTGGAGGGAGAAGGGGACGTACAGCCCCGCCGACGTCAGCGCCACGCACACGTACAGCCCCGGGCCGGGCACGAACACCGTTCCGGCGACGGCCGCCACCGCGACCAGGTAGGCCCAGCGGACCACGGCCACCCGGCCCCACCGGTTGGCCAGGTTGCCGCCGAGCACCGTGCCCACCGCACCCCCGAGGTACAGGACGAACAGCGCGGCCGTACCCGCCGGCGTACCGCCCCCGGTGCGCTCCTGCGCGAAGAGCGAGAGGAACGTGCTCAGTCCGACGAAAGCGACCGACCGGCAGATCACCACCAGCGACAGACGGACGAAGGAGCGCATGTCGTCGGTGCCGGGGCGCGGCGCGGCACCGTCCGCGCTCCGGCCCGAGGCCCCCAGCGCACGTGCGGCGGGCAGATACAGCGCGCCGCCGAGAACCGCGGGCAGCACGAACAAGGGGGAGTACCCCAGCCCACCGAGACCGGCGACGGCGGCCACCATGAGGGGGGCCACGGCGAACCCGACGTTGCCGCCGAGGGAGAACCAGCCCATCGCCGAATGCCGCCCCCGGCTCGCGAGCCGCGCCACGCGGGCCGACTCGGGGTGGTAGGCCGCCACTCCGATGCCGGAGACGGCCACGCACAGCAGCGTCAACGCGTAGGACGCGCTCAGCCCGCTCAGCGCGATCCCCCAACCGGCGAGGAGCGTGCTGGCGGGCAGCAGCCACGGCAGCGCCCGCCTGTCGGTGAGCGCGCCGAAGAGGGGCTGGGCGACGGAGGAGAGGAGGGAGGCGGCGAGGACGAGGCCCGAGGCCGCGGCGTAGGAGTAGGCGCGTTCGGCGACGAAGAACGGGACGAGGGCCGCCACGGCGCCCTGGTAGACGTCCACGCAACCGTGCCCGACGGACAGCAGGGCGAGGGCCGGCCTGCCCCTTCCCTCGCCCGACGCGCTGCCCCGGGTGTTTCCCGGCATGTTTTTCCGCACGGCGCCCACGATCCGTGCTCGAACGGTTGTCCCGCTTTCGATAAGCTGCCAACCACTGATGGAAATCCGCCAGATCGACCGGACGCCACGGGCCGGCCACGGCCACCAGGTCCGCCACGAGGCCAGCGCGCCCACCCGCTCCCGGTGGCTGACGCCGGGCGAGGTCATCGACGCGCACCGACACGACGACCACCAGATCGTCTACGCCGCCCGCGGAGTCGTCCTGGTCACCACCGACGGCGGGTCCTGGGTCGCGCCGGCCAACCGCGCCCTGTGGGTCCCCGCGGGCACCGTGCACGCACACCAGGCCCGCGGCGACTTGGAACTGCACTTCCTCGGCCTGCCCGCGGCCGTCAACCCGCTCGGCCTGGACAGACCGACGGCGCTGAGCGTCAGCCCGCTGCTGCGCGAACTGCTGCGCGCCTCCACCCGCTCCCCCCTCGACGGCAGCGACGAGCGGCGACGGCTGCGGGCCGTGCTGCTGGACCAGTTGCGGGCCTCACCGCAGCAGCCGCTGCACCTTCCCGCGCCCACCGTCGAGCGGCTCCAGGCCGTGTGCGACCTGCTGTACGCGGACCCGGCCGACAACCGCACACTGGCCCAACTGGGCAGCCAGGTCGGTGCGAGCGCCCGCACCCTCTCCCGGCTCTTCCGCAGCGACCTGGGTATGACGTTCCCGCAGTGGCGCACCCAACTGCGGCTGCACCACGCGCTGCTGCTGCTCGCCGAGCACACCCCCGTCACCACGGTGGCGCACCGGTGCGGCTGGTCGTCGGCGAGCGCCTTCATCGACGTCTTCGGGCGCGTCTTCGGCCACACCCCGGGGGCGCACAGGACCTGACAGGCCGAGGCCGCCCCGGCTTCACCTGGCGACGTCCCATGCGAACTCCCGCGCCGTCAGAGGACGGTCGGCGCAGACGATCGCGGTGAGCTCGTGCCGCGTTTCCTGCTGCGGGGCCGCGGACGGGTCCGGCGGGGCGGGGGCGGAGG
>NZ_JASKYT010000272.1:0-9732 GCF_041028275.1 Streptomyces sp. PU-14G | reverse complement strand
GGCTCGGGCCGGACTCGGGGCTCAGGGGCGAGGGGGAGGCGCCATGCCCCCGCCAGGGCCCTCCTATGCCCAGAGCATGGCCGGGTTGTGTTCAAGGGATGCTCACCGCCACGGAGGGCCCGTAGGGTGTGAAGAGCCGTCCCGGCAGCTTCCCCCGTGGCTGCCGGGACGGCTTCGTGCACCTCTGCACTTCGTACACCTCTGCACTTCCTGCCCCTCCTGAACTGGCGCTCGCGGAGTCCCGCCGCCGCAGGGCATGTCTCGCTCCCGCAAGGCGAGAGCGGCCTGTGATGTGTCGAAGGGAGCTCGCGCGCCACCCCGTACACGGGAGAGGGCGCACCCGTGCGGACGCCGTTGGCGAATTGGCCAGCTCTGTTCCCGAGAACCGCGGAGCCCCCGACGCAGTCCAGGTCGCGGACCGGTTCCACTCGTGGCAGGGCCTCGGTCGGGCCGTGGAGACCTGCGTCGCCGCCCACCGCGAGTGCCTGCGCGCACCGGCACCGCCCAGGCCGCCGAACCCCGACACGACGCCGGACGACTCGGGGCGTGTCAGCACGGGCCGTGCTGGCCGCCGGGCTCAGCGCAAGAAGGCCGCAAACACCTTGGTGCACGAACTGCTCGCACAGGGCCACTCTCGCCGGGCGATCGCCCGGTGGCACGGGCCCCATACTCTGAATCTTCGTCCGCACCATCTGGGAGAGGCATGACAAGTAGGTTCACCGAGTTGACCGTTGACTGCCACGATCCGGAGAGACTCGCGGCCTTCTGGTGCGTGGTCCTGGACTTCAAGGTGATCGACCGGAGCGAGGGCAAGGTTGAGATCGGCTCCTGGGTGCCGACCGTTGAGGATGTTCGGGCCCGCCAGACGCCGCCCACCCTGCTGTTCATCCAGGTGCCCGAGGACAAGACCGTGAAGAACCGGCTTCACCTCGACGTCAGCCCGATCGACGGCAGCACCGAGGACGAGGTAACCAGACTGCTCGGCCTCGGCGCCACCAAGACGGATGTGGGCCAAGGCTCCGACCGAAACTGGGTGGTGATGGCAGACCCAGAGGGCAACGAGTTCTGCGTCCTTCGCACCCTGGCACCGCAGAACTAGGCCACGAACGGGCACCCACGCCCCGTCACTCATCGCAACCGTCACCTTGCCGAGAAGGCCTCAGTAACCCTCAGCGCCCGCTCCCCAAGATCTGTGCCAGATCCGAGAACCGGCAGCACTTGTTCACGGCCCCGGACAGCAGTGCGTACCTGGGTGATTCGAACAGCGTCTCTGGGGGGCGGTTGGTCACCCCACCTGAATGCGGCCGGTCTGGCCGCACTGTCGGCTGCCTCGAAGCAACAAGTAGCTCTCTGCGATCAGAGGGGCGCTCGTCAGAATGGGCAAGCAGGGACCGGTGACTCACCCCGGCTCGCCCACCCCGCTTTGTGCCGGGTATCCGGCCAAGGCAGCATGACGAGTCGTAACCGATCACATGGCGGGGCGCTCAACGGCGAGCCCGACACCGAATGCCGTCAGGATGGCGCCCCCTGCGCGGAGGATCACGCGGGTCACCCGTACGTTGCGCAGCATCTTCGACGCGGTGCTGAAGACCAGGGCGTACGAAGCCAGCGACAGGAAGCCGATCACCGCGAACAAGGTGCCGAGGATCAGGGTGTCGGCAGGCCGTGCGCCGTGGTCGAGGAACTGGGGGATGACACTGGTGTAGACGATTACGGTCTTCGGGTTGGAGAGGTCGCTGATGAGACCTTCCCGGAACGCGCGCCGTCGGCTGCCGATGCTTGAGGGCACTGCGCCATGGTCTGACGCTGTGGCCGTGGCTCGGGTTACCAGGAGCTTGACGCCGAGGTAGATCAGGTATGCGGCGCCGAGATACCGGACCACGTCGAACGCGAGTTGCGAGGACACGAGCAATGCGGTCAGACCGGCAATCGAGGCCCCGGCCCACACCAGATCGGCGGTCAGGACTCCCAGCGCGGTGAGGAGGGCTGGGTGCCGGCCACGAGCGACCGCGCTCTTGAGGACCAGCATGACAGCGGGTCCCGGAATGATGACCAAGACCGCGGACAGGGCGGAGAAGGCGAGTATCGATGACATGGGCGCATTATCACCGCGGCCTCAATCCAGGCCCTGGGCAGCTTTTCCGCGTGGACCTGCGGACGCACCGCACGGTGCCGTTGCAGCGCCGCCACCGGCATCGAGCGTCGGGTGGCCAGAGCGCTGTACGAGGCCGTGAACAAGTGCTGTCGGACCCCGCGAACAAGCCCAATTGACCTCTGCGGGTTTTGTGCCCCACCGGGCTCATCCGGTGGGGCGGAGAGAGCTGCGAAGTGGCTGGTGCGGGTGGTGGCCAGGGGCGTGTCGGTGAGCCAGGAATCGAGCCGGACGAGGTTGATGCCAGTGGCGTTGAGGAGGCCGGTGAACAGGCCCGCGAAGTCCTCGTCACTGAACAACGGCCCGAGCCCGTCCCGGTGCCGTAGAGCAAGATAGCCGCGGGGGAAGGCCACGAGGGCCACCCTTGTTGTCTCCTTCGGAACTTCCCCTGACACCTCAGGCCGCAAGGACACCGTCACCCTCCCCGGGCGCGCGTCGGTCCGCACCACCAACGCGGTGGTGCGGACCGACGTCACGCTGCACAGAGGGACTCGTCAACGGTGCCCGTGCGGGTGCGCCCTCTCCCGTGTACGGGCCTCGCAGGGCCCGCCCAGATCAGCCGTTGAGCTCGACGTGCGGCGAGAACGCCGTCACCTTAAGGCGGCCGTTGTCCACCCACGCCGGGAACTCCAGCGTCTTGTGGCTGGTGTTGGCGGGCGGTGTGACCTGCAGGTAGGACGCGTCACGGGCCTCGGAGGTGCCGGTGTTGGCGTGCGTCCACGACACGACGGCCTCCGCGCTCTCGCCGTCGTCGAGCCTGAGCGTCTCCTTGCCCGGGTCCTGCGCGTACCAGGTGCTGCCCCACTCCGCGGTCGAGTTCAGCGTCCGGTGCTGGGAGTCCTCCAGGCCCAGCCCGGCGTAACCGCGCAGAGCGCAGCTGTGGCCGCTGGTGTTCGTCAGCTTGAGGACCACTCCCGCGTGGTTCATCCCGCCACCCAGCTTCTGCCCGAACGAGGCCGTCAGCCCCGAGGTGGTGCAGGTCGGCGTGCCGCTGTGCGCTTCCGCCGCCTGCGCCGATCCGGCCCCGGCGACCCCGACGCCCGCGGTCGCGAGGAGGGCCAGGCCCACCCCCGCGGCGCGCCTGGTCACGCGCCCCCGCGCTGTGCTGGTGCTGCGGTACTGCTCAGTCATGCGGTCCGTCCCATCTCTGTTCTCTGCAGGGCGCTTCTTGCGTCGTACACAGAGTTGGATGCGGGCACCGAGTGAAAAGTTCACCGCAAAGGTCGTTATTTCCCATCGCTCTCGTCCGACGGCCGAGGCCGGTACGGAACCTCGGGCGCCGCGTCGCGTGCGTACCCGTCGGCCGGCGCCGCGTCACGGGCGGCGGTCTCGGGCTGCTGCGGGACGGGAGGAACCGGGTCCGGAGCCGGGCCGGGCTCGGGCCCCGGAGTGGGCGGCTGCGGATGGGGAGGCACCGGGTCGGGCCCGGGGGCCGGGGGCKKCGGCGGCACCGGATCGGGGCCGGGCGGAGGCGTGGGCCCCGGAGCGGGGCCCGGTTCCGGAGCCGGGGGGCCCGGCCCCGGGCCGGGGTTCGGCGGCGTGGGGTCCGGGTGCGAGGGCCGCGCCGGGTCGTTCGGCTCGTGCGGCTCGTGCGGTTCCTGCGGGGGTTCTTGCGGCTCAGACATGACACGGGGGAAGTCCATCGGGAACAGGTCCATCACGACCCGCAGCGCCCGGATCGCGGTGTCGGGGCCCGGCCACAGCTCATGCTGACGGCTCGGCCGCAAAGCTTCTCCGCGCCACGGGTATCCAGGGCCCCGGGCCGTGAAACGCCTGGTCCGGGCCGCCGGTCCGCCGGTCCGCAGAGGCGCGGACCAGGGGACCTGCGGGGAGGACGCGGAATGCTCGCACACCCGCTGCCTGACGTCGCCCCGGAGGTGGCTACCGCTCCGAGTAGGCGGCGAGTTGTGTCAGGGAAGAGGCGAGCCCGGCGGCGTGGTCCTCGGCGGAAACACCGTCCGGCACGTCCTGGGCGACGATATCCACGCGCGTCCCCGTATCGACCGCGGTGACCTCCCAGGTCATCGTCATGGTGCCGGCGTAGGCGGGGTCGTCGGAGACGAAGTCCACCGCCTGCACGACCCGCCGTTCGGGAACGATGTCCACGAAGCGGGCCTCGACGATGTCGGAGTCCGCCGTTGCCTTGCCGTGCGCGCCGGACGCGTCGGCATAGGTCAGCACCATCCGGTACGACCCGCCCGGCCTGGCATCGAAGCGCTCGAACCTGCCGACCATCCCGGCCGGAGGAAGCCAGGCCAGCAGTGCGCCGGGGTCCACCAGCGCCGCCCAGACGCGCCCAAGTGGCGCCGTGATCTGTCGAGATGCCGTGTCCGTACGTGGCATCTCGCGACCCTAGCACTGCCGAAGCGAGCGGCCGGGGCCGTACCGCGAACGTCGCACGGGCGCCGCTCGTCGCCAGTCCGCCAGTCCGCCAGTCCGCCAGTCCGCCAGTCCGCCAGTCTGCCAGTCGGCTCGCCGACCTGGCCTGGCGCCGGTCGTCGGTGGCGAGCCGTCCGGTGGCAGCGCCGGCGGGATCGGCGAGGGGGCGCCGAACGAGCAGCCGGCGGCGGCTGTCACCTGCGATACCGGTGAGCCACTGCCGTGAAGGCGGCCTTCGGTTCCCACTCCATGTCGGGGTAGGCCTGCCCTCGGCGCCCTTCGAGGAGTTTGACGATGCCCAGGCCGGCCCGGTCCAGGTCGTCTCTGGGATCGCCGTCGGGGCGGTGCGGGTAGCCGGGCAAGGCGAACAGGAACACGAACGTGCTGTCCACGCCCTCCGTATCGAAGATCTCCAGCAGTTCACTCAGATACGCGGCCTGGCCGGCCTCGTCGCGCTCGTAAACGTCGTTCAGCCGTACCGGGACCTTGGTCACCGGGTCGTGCTCGACCACTTCCAGCACTCGCCCGCCCCTGTCTCCCGCCCCGCGGTAGGCGGCGGTACCGAATCCGGTGATGGCGAGCGGCTTCGGCCCCTGGGCCAGGGAGCGCACCGCGTCCCGGAACCGGTCGGCGACCTCGGCGGAGCGGATCAGCTCGAACGTCATGAAGTCGAAGGGGGCCCAGTCGACCTGCTCGAACTGGATGGCCGCGTAGGTGAGCTTTCCGTGGAAGCGCTCGCGGACCGTGGCCGCGGCGTCGCGCAGGAACGCGTTGACGCGCACGCCGAGCTCGCGGATGGCGCCGGCCCGCCGCTCGGGTCGGCGCATCAGCTGCCCGACCCGGTCCTCCGGGCTCTCCCCGGGCAGGAACCCGCGGTTCATCACGCTCAGTTCGACACCCGCGACGAACACGACCTCGGCCCCGCTGAGCCGGAGCCGTTCCGCCCGCTCGGCGCAGTCGCGGAAGAGCGTGAGGATGCCGTCGGGGTCCAGCTCCATCGGATAGGGCGAGAACCAGACCTCCAGGCCGAGCTCGGCTGCGGCGCCGGCGGCCAGTTCCAGGCGGTCCGGGTCGCCGCCGATGATCTGGACCGCGTCGCAGTGCAGATCGTCGCGGATGATGGCGAGTTCGCGCCGGACGACCTCCGGCTCGAAGCGCTCGCGGGACGTCCGACCGTGCACGACGAAGCCGGTGTCGTAGGTCATTCCTCTTGCTCGCATGTGCTCGTCCTCTCTGTCGCTCGCGGCGGGACGAGACTGACAGGGAAAGTGCGTGTGCGCAAGTTTGCGACCACGTAATTTTGCGTGCATGCAAGTTTGCGAGCACGCATCCTGGCGTGGAAAGCTGGCGTCCGTGACGACACCATCGCCAGGGCTGCGAGAGCGGAAGAAGCAGGCCACACGCGAAGCGTTGCGCGAGGCGGCCCTGCGTCTGGCCGTGGAGCGCGGGCCGGAGCAGGTACGGGTCGAGGACATCGCGGAGGCGGCCGGGGTCTCGCCGCGCACCTACAACAACTACTTCGCCAGCCGCGAGCAGGCGATCGTCGCCGCCGTCACCGCGGACCGTGAGGCGCGGATCGCGGCGGCGGTGGCGGCTCGGCCCACAGGGGCGCGCTTGGCCGACGCCGTCACCGAGGCGGTGATCGAGCAGTACACGAATCCGGGTGAGCGCGAACGCGAGGCGCTGCTGCTGATCGCCGCCAGGGCCGCGCTGCGCGACGCGTTCCTCGACGCCACCACCAAAATCGAGTCCCCACTCACGGCGGTGGTCGCCGAACGCCTCGCTGAGGCCGGAGAGCAGACAGCACGTGTCCTCGCGGCGAGCGTCGCCGCGGCGGTGCGCATCGCGTTGGAAGGCTGGCTGCTCGGGTCGGCCGGGACCACAGGGGCCGCGAGGAGCCTCGCCCCCGGAGGTCTGGTCGTGCCCTCCGGCTCGCTACCCGACCTGCTGCGCGCGGCGATGGCTCCGCTCGCGCCCGCGTTCGATGCCGCCGAAGGGCGCCTCCCGTCGTGAAACCGGCCCGGCTCGGGCCCTTTCCCGCGTGCGCGGACGAGTGGCCCGGTGGCCGGGCCCGACCGGAACAGGTACGAGGCCCGTGCCGGGCGAGGGGCCCCTTCCGCGAGGCGCACGCGGGCGTTCGTGCGCGTCAGGGTCTCCGGGGATCGTGAAGGCGCCGGATGCCCTCACGAAGAGGGCTTCCGTACCCCGCGCGCTACTGCCAGGACGCCGTGTCGGGATCGATGCCGTGGGCACGTGCCCCGGCGTCGATGATGCGGCGGAACCACGTGGCAAGACCGGCACGGATGCCGTCGTAGTGGGCGGCGAAGCCTGGATCGGACTCGTACATGCGGCCGAGACAGACCTGCATCTGCCTGGTGAGAGGGAAGTAGGAAGCGAAAACCTCTCGATGCCGCTCGACGAGTCGATTCGCTTCCGGGCTACCAGGCGTGACGCCGGCGTCCATCGCGTCCCCGAGAGCGCGATCGAGCCCGGCAACGGCGTCGGCGACGGCCTGCCATTCCTCCGGGCCGCGTGAGGCCGAGCGTTCGGCGTACTGCCGCCACTGCGCCGTGTCTCCGTAGCGCTGACGGGCTTGGGCGGGCCAGTGGGGATTCCACCGGGGGCCGAAGAGCGCGGCCTGCTGCTCGCTGGTGAGCAGCAGGCCGCGCTCGTGGGCGTCGATCATCCGCTCCAGCCCGGCGTCGAGCTGCTGGAGGCGTTCGATCCGTTCGGCGACCTGGGCGCGCTGCGCGCGTAGCGCGCCGGGCACATCGGTGCCCGGGTCATCCAGTACGGCCCGGATCCGGTCCAGGCCGAGGCCGGTCTCGCGGTAGACGATGATGCGGTGGAGGCGTTCCACATCACCGGCGGTGTAGAGCCGGTATCCGGCAGCCGTGCGCAGCGAGGGCCGCGCGAGACCGATCTCGTCCCAGTGGTGCAGCGCGCGGACTGTCACGCCCAGACGCGCCGAGACCTGACCGACGGTCAGGCCATCGGCGTCAGTGGCATCAGGCATGTTCCTCATTGCTGCCATTGTCGCCATTGTCGCCGCGACCGGCGCCCGGTGGGGTGATGCCGATGGCTGCCAGGTTGTGCGCCTCCTGGCTGGACGGGTCGAAGGGTTTCGCCGCGGTGAAGACGATCCGTGCGTTCTCAGGCGTGACCACTTCCACGTCGCGGGTGTTCCAGGGGGTGTCCCGTGGGCCGTCGACCGAGTCCGGACGCAGCGCACGAGCGGCCTCGACAAGGGAATCGACCTGACTGAGCACGCAGGCGAAACTGAAGCTCACCGCCGGCGTCCGCCGCGGAGCGTCAGCCGCCGAAACGAGGAGTACGTCCTGGAACGCCCACCGGCGCAGATGCACCAGCGTGCCGGTGATGCCGAACAGTTCGAAGAACCCGAGTCCGCGAGTCCAGAAGTCCACCGACGCCGCCATATCGCCCGTGGGGATGGTTGCGAAAGCGGGCATTCCGTAGATGCCGCGGAACGGCTCCGGTGGAACGGCGTCCGGGCCGGGAACGGGCACGGGGCTCATCTCGAAGGCGTCGTAGTAGTCGCTCATGAACGCCACCCTTCAGCCTCACGCGGCGTGAGGGTCAAGCCGACGGCCGGCTGACACGGACGGAAACGGCCTCACCCCCCGGTGCCGCCGTGCTCTCCCGTACCAGCAGTTCGGGCAGCGGCACCCTGACGGTGCGGGAGGGTGAGCCGTCCAGGAGGCGGGTCAGCTCCTGCGCGGCGCGGCGCCCGAAGGCGACCGGGTCGCGGGCCAGCGCGGTCAGCCACGGGTGCACCATGCGGCAGAGCACGGAGTCCTCCCAGGAGACGATGGACACGTCGCCCGGGACCGACAGACCGCGCTCGGCCGCTGCGGCCACGCCCGCCGCGGCCATCACGTCGTTGTCGTAGATGACAGCGGTCGGCGGCGCGTCCTCGTCGAGCAGCCGCCGGGTCATCGCCGCGCCTTCGGCATCCGAGTAGTCGGTCGTCAACGACCGTGCGTGCGGCAGGCCAAGCCGCCCGGCTTCGTCCCGCAACGAGGCGATGCGGCGCTCGGTGTGCGCCAGCCCGGCCAGCCCCGCGACGTGGACGATGTCGCGGTGCCCCAGCTCGTACAGGTGGGAGACGAGTGAGGTCATGGCTCCCGCGTCGTCGGCGGAGACGGCGGAGAGGCGGGGCCGGGCCTCGGTGCCTCCGATGGCGACGGCGGGCAGCCCCAGCGACTCCAGCACCTCCGGCCGCGGGTCCGCCGAGCGCGGGTCGACCAGCAGGACACCGTCGACGCGGTGCTCGGCCCACCAGTGGCGGTACATCGCGCACTCGGCCGTCACGTCCTCCACCACCTGGAAGAGCAGTCCGAGCCGGCGCTGCGCGAGCACCTGCTGGACACCGGAGATGAGTTGCAGGAAGAACGACTCGACTCCCAGCATGCGCGCCGGCCGTGCCAGCACCAGGCCGATGGTGGCCGCGCCCTCCCCGGAGAGCGCCCGTGCGGCGGTGCTGGGGCGCCAGCCGACCTGCTCGGCCACCCGGCGCACCCGTGCACGGGTGGTTTCCGACACCCCCGGACGGCCGTTGAGAGCGAACGAGACGGCGCTCTCGGACACCCCGGCCCGCCGGGCGATGTCCTTGATGGTGGGGCGACGCCGCTGGGCCGGCACCTCGGAGGCATTGACCGTCCCCGTCACTTCCGTCACGTCGCTCGCGTTCGTCCCGTCGTCGGTGTCGTCCGCGCTCTCCGCCTCGACGCCTCCTTCCGTGTGCACCGCGTCCACGGAATCCACGCCAGCCCGCCCCTCGTCGTCTCGTCGTCTCGGTTCCTTGGCCGCCCCGGTTGTCCCGGCAGCCTTCCTCCGGCGGCGTCCGGTGGTTCCGGCGGCTTGCGGTGGCAATCCTGGCAGCAATCGCCCGCTGTCCGCAGCTTGCCGCCCGTCGTTCCTCGGTTCGCGACTCGGCCGCAACCCAGCCCCGCCCCGCCTGCCTTGGAACCGGCCGCACCCCAGGCCGGTGGCAATCCTGGCAGCAATCGCCCGCTGTCCGCAGCTTGCCGCCCGGCCCGGCCCGCCCTGGAACCGGCCGCAACCCAGGCCTAACCGCAACAGCCCGGCCACAGCCCAGGCCCGGCCACACCCCACCCGCCGTAGCGTGCCGGGCCGCGAACAACCCCGGCGGGGCGGACGCGTGCCACCCTCCGGGGTCC
>NZ_JASKYT010000271.1:0-10552 GCF_041028275.1 Streptomyces sp. PU-14G | reverse complement strand
CCGGGTACGCGGGGACAAGGCTTACTCCAGCCGCGACAACCGCGCTTATCTGCGGCGACGGGGCATCAAAGCGACCATCGCCCAGCCTGATGACCAGCGGGCCAACCGTCGGCGGCAGGGACGGGACGGCGGTCGCCCACCGGCCTTCGACAAGACCCAGTACCGCCGCCGCAGTGCCGTCGAGCGGTGCGTCAACAAGTGGAAGCAGTACCGCGCGGTGGCCAGCCGCTACGACAAGCGCGACTACATCTTCAACGGCACACTCGCCGTCACAGCGATCAACATCTGGCTCCGCGACACCGTCCAAGAGCCATCAGAAACGGCCTAGTCGGCGTCCGCCCGCAGCACGGAGACGTTGCCGCCACCGCTGCGCAGGGTGATCCGGTGCTCCGCCGCGGGGTCGGTGTCCACCGTCACCGTGCGCTTGCCGCCTCCCGTGGTGGCGTCGACGGCGTACGGGCCGCGCGGCAGCCGCACGGTCGCGTTGCCGCCGCCCGTCTCGTAGCGCAGCGTGTCGGGCGCGGTGGCGAAGGTGCCCGTGAGGCTGCCGCCGCCGGTCTCCGCCGCCACCTCGCTCGCCTCGGAGTCCAGCATCCGCACGCTGCCGCCTCCGGAGGTGGCGTGCACAGGCCCCGAGGTGCCGCGCACCACGAGGGAGCCGCCGCCCGTCTTCAGGCGCAGGGGCAGCGAGGCGGGCACGGAGAGGGTGTAGGTGACCTCGCATGCGCCGTCGCCGCCTGAGCAGTCGTCCGCGGTCAGCCTCAGGGTGCCGTCGCTGACGGAGTGTTCGGTGTGCGGCTTGGTCTTCCCGTACGCGGAGTCCTCTGTGACGCCCACGCTCGTGCGCCCGGGCTCGGCGGCCTTGACGGTGATGTCACCCGCGTGCGTGTCGACTTCCAGCGCGTTGATCCGCTCGCCCTTCGCCCCGGCGGTGTACGACCGCGAGGCGTTGTGCGTCTCGGAACCTGCCCAGGAGCACCCTGCCGTGCCCAAAGCGGTGGCGGCGGTGAGGGCGGTGGCGGCGGCGAGAAGCCCTCGGGAGCGGGCGCGGGTGCGTCTGGTCATGCCGACCATCCTGCCGCCAGGCGGGCGCCGGCTGATCATCTCGCGGAACGACGGAACCCTGACCTCACCCTCAGCCAGATCTGCCCGATATAGAGCGTTATGGCCGTTATGCTGCGCTGTGTTTCATCGGGGTGCGTGACACCGACGACGCAGGAAAGGGGCGCGGGGCGTGGGCGGAGCCGAGGACCCTTCGAGGAACGGCAGCCGGGGCTTCACCTTCCCCAGCGCGCTGACGGTCCTGGCGCTGGTCACCCTCCTGGTGTGGGTGCTCGCCTTCTTTATCCCCTCGGGCAGCTACGAGCGCGACGCCGACGGCGCCCCCCAACAGGGCACCTACCACAGGGTGCCGTCCGGACTCGGTTTCCTCGACCGGCTCACCGACCTGTTCCTCTCCCCGGTCAACGGCCTCTACGGCATCCAGGACACCGAGACGGGACAGGTGGCCCCCGACGCCGTGGGCGAACTCTACGGCGCCGCAGGGGTGTTCTGGTTCGTGCTCGCCATCGGCGCCTTCATCACCGTCGTCTTCGCGACCGGCGCCATGGACCGCGGCATCGGCCGCCTCGCCCACCGGCTGCGCGAGCGCGGCACGCTGCTGATCGTCGGCGTGATGCTGCTCTTCTCGCTGCTGGGCACCGTGGAGGGCTTCGCCGAGGAGACGCTCGGCTTCTACGGGCTGGTCGTCCCGCTGATGCTGGCCCTGGGCTACGACCGGATGGTGGCGACCGGCACCATCATCCTCGGCGCCGGGATCGGTGTCCTGTGCTCGACCGTCAACCCGTTCGCCACCGGCGTCGCCTCCTCCGCCGCCGACATCTCCCTCGGCGACGGCATTTCGCTGCGCGCCCTGATGTGGGTGGTGTTGACGACGGTCACCATCGCCTACGTCGTCCGCTACGCGCGCCGCGTGCGGGCCCGGCCCGAGCGCTCGCTGTCCGGCTTCCTGCCCGGCGACCGCGACCAGGCCACGGTGCGCTCCGACGCGGGCGAGCCGCCGCCGCTGACCGGCACGCACAAGGTCGTCCTGGTGACCGTCGTGCTGGTCTTCGCCTTCATGATCTTCTCGGTGATCCCGTGGGCGAGCGCGCTGACCGGCGACGCGGACGCCGCCCCCTACGGCTGGGAACTGGGCTGGTCCTTCCCGCAGCTCGCGGCGCTGTTCCTCTGCGCCGCGATCCTGGTGGGTCTCGTGACGCGGATGGGGGAGCAGCGGTTCACGGCGACGTTCGTGGAGGGCGTCGGCGACTTCGTCTCGCCCGCGCTGGTGATCGTGCTGGCCCGCGGCGTGACGACCCTCATGAACAACGCGAAGGTCACCGACACCGTGCTGCACTCCATCGAGGGCGCCGTCACCGGCGTGCCCTCCGCGCTGTTCAGCATCATGATCTTCGTCGTCAACCTGCCCCTCGCCTTCCTCATCCCCTCCACCTCCGGGCACGCCACCCTCGCCATGCCCATCCTGGCGCCGCTCGCCGACTTCGCGGGCGTCTCCCGCGCGGTCGTCGTCACCGCGTGGCAGGCCGCCAGCGGCTGGATGAACCTGTGGGTCCCCACCACAGCCGTCATCATGGGCGGCATCTCGCTGGCCCGGGTCGGCTACGACCGCTACCTGCGCTTCGCCGCCCCGCTGTTGGGCATCCTCGCGCTCCTGATCGCGGGCTTCGTCGCGCTGGGAGCCGTCTGGACGTAGCCGTGGGTGACGTTTGGGTGTCCGATGGGTGGGCAGCGGAACCTGGAAGAACGGGGATGCACCAAGGGGGACCCATGACCGTCACGTTGGGTGAGGAAATCACGCTGCTCTCGCTGGACGACGACACCGGCACGGCCAAGGACCGTCACGCAGCCGGATGGGCCGTCGCGGGCGGCACGCTGCTGGAGCTGACGCTGGCCGGGCGGGTGGCCGCCACCGAGGGGCGGCTCACCGTCACCGATCCGACGCCGACCGGCGACGCACTGCTGGACGGCCGCCTCGCCGCGATCACCGAGTGGACAGAGCAGGACGACCACGCCAAGGTCGGCGACTGGCTGTCCAAGGACCAGGCCAAGGCCTTCGATGCCGCCGTGGCGAGCCTGTGCGCCCGCGGCATCATCACCGAGGAGAAACACCGCACGCTCGGCATCTTCGTCACCCGCCGCTATCCGGAGGCGGACGGCTCGGTGGAGCGCGAGCTGCGGCACCGGCTGGCGGACGTCGTCCTCGACGGCGCCGAGCCCGACGAGCGCACCACGGGGCTGATCGCGCTCCTGCACGCCTCCAACCTCCACGCCGCGGCCTTCCCCGACGTGGCCCGCAAGCAGGTGTCCCCGCGCATGGAGTCCATCGCCGAGGGCCAGTGGGCGGCGGAGGACGTCCGCAGGGCCTTGCAGGACATGCAGGCGGTCCTCGCCGCCGTCATGGTCTGCACGACCGTGGCCACGACGGTCACGGTCACGTGAGACCGCTCGCCGCGGCCCGCTGTGCGAGCCGCGGCGGGACGGCCGCGCCGATCCGGCCACCGGAGCCCCTGCGGGCCCCTGGCCGCGCCGGTGGTGGCGGCCCGGTCAGTGCGCGCAGAAGCGGGCCGTGCGCAGGGCGCCGCCCGCGTTCTCGTCGTCCGTTCCCAGCGCTCCGGTACGGGATCCCGGCAGGCAGGCCAGGGCCTCGATCTTGTGGTCCGCGAACGTGCCGAGCACGTCGGGTTCCTCGGCGACGTGCAGGGTGACGCCGGAGCGGTGCACCGAGACCGTGCCCGCCGTGTAGACCGCCGAGTCGAACGGTCCGTCGTCGCCCGGGTCAGAGGCGGAGCTGACGAGCAGCGTTCCCGAATCGGTGATCTTGAGGTCGGAGGCGTGCCGTACGTTCTCGGCGGGGTAGGGGGCGCGCAGTTCGTCCCGAGTCACCGCGCCGAAGCCGGTCCGGTGCGCGCCGAGAGAGACCCGCGCGGCGTGGAGGGTGGAGGGCCGCTCGTCCTGGCCGCGGTCGGCCCACACGGCGGCGAGCTTCCCGTGCCGGGAGGTCAGTGCGAAGTCCTCGATGTTCTCGTCCTCGCCGATGTCCGGCAGCGTGAAGGTGTCGCGGACGTGCGCCGTGCCGCCGTCCACGTCGAAGCGGTAGCCCGTGCCCTCGCTGGCCACGGCGACGTACTGACCGCGGTGTCCCGGTACCTCGTCGAGGGATTCGAGGTCCACGGGGACGCTGCCGCCCTGCCAGTCGAGGGGCTGGACGTCGGCTTTCCGGCCGTGCCGGAAGGCGACCTCGGCCAGCCGGTTCTCGCCGGGCTTCTTGTTGTCGCGCACGATGAGCGCGTCGAAGCCGCCGTGACCGTGCCGGTGCGTGACCACCATGCCGCTGACGCCCGAGGTCATGCCCTTCCCGGTGGAGACCCAGTCGTGCCGCGTCGCCGCCCCCGCCGCGGAAGGCGTGGAGGACGCGGAAGCCGCGGAGGGGGTGGTGGCGGCCTGCGTGGGGGCTGCCGTGGTGAGCGCCGCGGCGAGTGCGGCGGATCCGGCGAGGCACGTACGTATCAGTGGCGAGCGCTGCATCTGTCGTCCTTTTCAGTCGTGCGACCTCGCGGAAAATGCGACATCGCGCGTGACGCGCGTAGACGCGAATTGCCGGGACGCTAGTCGCGGAGCCCGGCCGGCGCAACCGCCGCTCAACACTTTGTCAACGTACCGCGACGGGCGGTGACCCGACCGGCAAGGCCGTCCGTCACCGCCCGTCGGTGCCGCCGTGCGAGGCGGCGAAGGCGCCTCAGCCGCGCAGCATCTCGTACGCGGGCGTGGTCAGGAAGTCCTCGTACTTCTCGTCGAGGGCGACCCGCAGCAGCAGGTCGTGGGCCTGCTGCCAGTGGCCGGCCGCGAAGGCCTCCTCGCCGACCTCCGCACGGATCGCGGCGAGTTCGTCCGCGGCGACCTCGCGCGCCAGGTCGGCCGTGACCTGCTGGTCGGTGTCCAGCACGACACCCGCGTTGATCCACTGCCAGATCTGCGAGCGGGAGATCTCCGCGGTGGCCGCGTCCTCCATCAGGTTGAAGATGGCCACCGCGCCAAGGCCGCGCAGCCACGCCTCGATGTAGCGCATGCCGACCTGGACTGCGTTGCGCAGCCCCTCGAACGTGGGCCGGGCCTCCAGCGAGTCGACGGCGATGAGGTCGGCGGCCTTGACGTCGACGTCCTCGCGCAGCCGCTCCTTCTGGTGCGGCCGGTCGCCCAGCACCGCGTCGAACGAGGCCTTGGCGATCGGCACCAGGTCCGGGTGCGCCACCCAGGAGCCGTCGAAGCCGTCGCCGGCCTCCCGGTCCTTGTCGGCGCGGACCTTCTCGAAGGCGACCTCGTTGACCTTCGCGTCCCTGCGGGAGGGGATGAAGGCGGCCATTCCGCCGATGGCGTGTGCACCGCGCTTGTGGCAGGTGCGCACCAGCAGTTCGGTGTAGGCCCGCATGAACGGCGCGGTCATCGTCACCGCGTTGCGGTCCGGCAGCACGAAGCGGGAGCCGGCGTCCCGGAAGTTCTTGACGAGGGAGAAGAGGTAGTCCCAGCGGCCCGCGTTCAGCCCGGCGGCGTGGTCGCGCAGCTCGTAGAGGATCTCCTCCATCTCGTACGCGGCGGTGATCGTCTCGATCAGGACGGTGGCGCGGACGGTGCCCTGCGGGATGCCGCAGTAGTCCTGCGCGAAGACGAACACCTCGTTCCACAGCCGTGCTTCGAGGTGCGACTCGGTCTTGGGCAGGTAGAAGTAGGGGCCCTTGCCCGCGTCGATCAGGCGCTGCGCGTTGTGGAAGAAGTAGAGCCCGAAGTCGACCAGCGCGCCGGGCACCGGCGTGCCGTCGCAGACCAGGTGCGCCTCGTCCATGTGCCAGCCGCGTGGCCGCACGACGACGGTCGCCAGTTCCTCGGCCGGGCGCAGCGCGTAGCTCTTGCCGCTGCGCTCGTCGGTGAAGTCGATGCGCCGCTCGTAGGCGTCGGTCAGGTTGAGCTGACCGCCGATGACGTTCTCCCAGGTGGGAGCGGAGGCGTCCTCGAAGTCGGCGAGCCAGACCTTCGCCCCGGAGTTGAGGGCGTTGATGGTCATCTTGCGGTCGGTGGGCCCGGTGATCTCCACCCGGCGGTCCAGCAGCGCGGGTGGGCAGTCGGCCACCCGCCAGTCGCCCTCGCGCACGTGCGCGGTCTCGGGCAGGAAGTCCAGGGAGGCGGTGCGCGCGGTCTCGGCGCGCTTCTCGGCCCGGCGGGTGAGCAGCTCGTCGCGGCGGTGGGTGAACTCGCGGTGCAGCGCGGCCAGGAACTCCAGCGCGGCGCCGGTCAGCACCTCGTCCTGCCTCGCGGGCCGCTGCCCGGATTCGACACCGACGATTTCCAGCGGAGAGGGCGCTGGTGCGGACATGGTGGGTCACTCCTTCAGACAGCGTGATGTGCGGCCGCCGGGCCTCGGGCGAAGCGGGACGGCACGGGGTGCCGCGTGCCGCGCCGGGCGCGCGGAACGCGGCCATGGCACCTCCGGGACAGGAAGGTGCTTCTGATCAGTGGAGATTAGTTTCCTCATAGTGGAACTTCAAGAGTTTGTTGACGTCGAGATATCTCTCACCTCGATCCGACCCCGGAACCCGCCCCTCCGCTGACCCCGGGTGCCACCCCGCACCCGAGCCATGCGGCCCGGTSCTGCCCGTCGGGGGCGGGGCGGGGAGGCGGTGCCGTTCGTCCGTGCGGAGCAGGAGAAGCGGCTCAAGGCGGCCGAGCGGGCCTACCAGAAGCTGGGCAAGATCAATCCGTTGGCGCTGGAGGAGTTCGCGGCGCTGGAGGAGCGGCACCAGTTCCTGAGCGCGCAGCTGGAGGACCTGAAGAAGACCCGCGCCGACCTGCTGCAGGTCGTCAAAGAGGTGGACGAGCGCGTCGAGCAGGTCTTCACGGAGGCGTACCACGACACCGCCCGCGAGTTCGAGGGCGTCTTTTCTCGGCTGTTCCCGGGTGGCGAGGGGCGGCTGGTGCTCACCGATCCGGACGACATGCTGGCCACCGGCGTGGACGTGGAGGCCAGGCCGCCGGGCAAGAAGGTCAAGCGGCTGTCGCTGCTGTCGGGCGGCGAGCGGTCGCTGACGGCCGTCGCGCTGCTGGTGTCGATCTTCAAGGCCAGGCCGAGCCCCTTCTACGTCATGGACGAGGTCGAGGCGGCGCTGGACGACACCAACCTCCAGCGGCTGATCCGGATCATGGAGGAGCTCAAGGACAGCTCCCAGCTGATCGTGATCACCCACCAGAAGCGCACGATGGAGGTCGCCGACGCGCTCTACGGCGTTTCCATGCAGGGTGACGGCGTCTCGAAGGTCATCAGCCAGCGCCTCACGTGAGGCGGCGGGCGTCCCCCGATAAGGCGACTTCACTTCACAAGCCGAACACGGCCTCGCCTCTCCTGTGCGCAGGGTCGCAGAAGCCGACCTATTGACTTCATGAATTGAAGATTTACAGTCTGAGGTGCCCCCGTGAGCTCGAAGGCGGTCGCGCACGGCGCTAGCCCGTCTTCGACCTTTGGACGGAGGCGTCCCCTCCCGGCACCGTCGCCGGGGTACCTCAGGAGAACAACGTGACCAGCACAGCGCAGGCAGCGCCGCCGCAGACGGCGCCCGGCTCCGGAGGACACACAGCCCCGCTCGGCCGTGTCGTCTTCATCACCGCCGCAGCCGCCATGGGCGGCTTCCTCTTCGGCTACGACAGCTCAGTGATCAACGGAGCGGTGGAGGCGGTCAGGGGGCGTTTCGACGTCGGGTCAGCCCTGCTGGCACAGGTCATCGCGGCCGCCCTGATCGGCAGCGCCATCGGCGCCGCCATAGCCGGCCGGATAGCCGACCGGATCGGCCGCATCCCCGTCATGCGGCTGGCCGCCGTCCTGTTCACCGTCAGCGCCGTCGGCTCGGCCCTCCCGTTCGCGCTGTGGGACCTGGCGCTGTGGCGCGTGCTGGGCGGCATCGCCATCGGCATGGCGTCCGTCATCGGCCCCGCCTACATCGCGGAGGTCTCCCCGCCCGCCTACCGCGGCCGGCTCGCCTCCTTCCAGCAGGGCGCCATCGTGCTGGGCATCGCCGTGTCCCAGCTCGTCAACTGGGGCATCCTCACCGTCGCCGACGGGGACCAGCGCGGCACCCTCGCGGGGCTGGAGGCCTGGCAGTGGATGCTCGGCATCATGGTGATCCCCGCGCTCGCCTACTTCCTGCTCTCCTTCCGCATCCCCGAGTCCCCCCGCTTCCTGATCTCCGTGGGACGTGAGGCCGAGGCCCGCCGCGTGCTGGCCGGCGTCGAGGGCGAGCGCGCCGATCTGGACCAGCGCGTCGACGAAATCGAGACGGCGATGCGCAGCGAGCACAGGTCCTCCTTCCGCGACCTGCTCGGCGGGCGCTTCGGGCTGCTGCCCATCGTGTGGGTCGGCATCGGGCTGTCGGTCTTCCAGCAGCTCGTCGGCATCAACGTCGTCTTCTACTACTCCTCGACGCTGTGGCAGTCGGTGGGCATCGACCCCAGCAGCTCGTTCTTCTACTCCTTCACGACCTCGATCGTGAACATCGTCGGCACCGTCATCGCGATGATCTTCGTCGACCGGATCGGCCGGAAGCCGCTGGCGCTGATCGGTTCGGTGGGCATGACGCTGTCGCTGGCGGCGGTCGCCTGGGCGTTCTCGTACAAGACCGGCTCCGGGGACGACGTCTCGCTGCCCGACACCCAGGGCGTCGTCGCCCTGGTCGGCGCGCACACCTTCACGCTGTTCTTCGCGCTCTCGTGGGGCGTCGTCGTCTGGGTGCTGCTCGGCGAGATCTTCCCCAACAGGATCCGCGCCGCCGCGCTCGGTGTCGCGGCCTCCGCCCAGTGGGTCGCCAACTGGGCCATCACGGCCAGCTTCCCGAGCCTGTCGGAGTGGAACCTGTCCGTCACCTACCTCGTGTACACGGTCTTCGCCCTGCTCTCCATCCCGTTCATCCTCTTGTGGGTGCGCGAGACCAAGGGCAAGGCGTTGGAGGAGATGGGCTAAGTCCCCGCCGCCCACTCCTCGTACGGCGCTGCCCCGGCCCCCTCGCCAGGAGCCGGGGCAGCGGACTGTCCGGCGCCGGTGCGAGGGCGCCGGCCGCGACCGCGCGGCTCGTCCGGCCCTACTCCTCGATCTCCGCGAGCCGGGGGATGACCTCCTCGGCCAGCAGGCGCAGCGAGCGCCGGCCCTCCTCGATCGGCATGCCCCCGCACAGCGGGTGCAGCAGCAGCTGCCGGGCCCCCGCCGGCTGTCCGGCGACCAGCGTCAGACACTGTTCGGGCGTGAGGAACCGGTAGACGCCCTCGGCGCGCAGGTCCTCCACCGTGGTCGCCCGCGCCGTCATCAGCGAGTGCACGTCCGAGGTCTGCCACGAGGCGTACCTGCGGGCTTCGTGGAGGAAGTGCCCGCCCAGCTCGGCCCAGGCCCGGTCGGGGTCGTCGGTCAGATGCACGGCCGGCAGCTCGGGTGGCGGCATCAGGCACAGCGGAGGGTTCCCCGCCTCGGCGCAGCGCTCCTCGTAGTAGCGCGCCAGCTGTGGCAGGTGTGCGGGCAGGAACAACGGCAGCCCCAGCCGTGCGGCGCGGCGCGCCGCCGGGCGCGAACTGCCGCCGACGAACAGGGGCGGGTGCGGACGGGTGTGCGGGCGCGGAGTGACCCGCACGGTGCGGTCGCGGTAGCGGAAAGGCTCGCCCGTCCAGGCGGCCAGCAGCGTCTCCAGCGCCTCGTCCTGCAGCGCGCCGCGCCGCGCGAAGTCCACCCCGAGCGCCTCGTACTCCTGCCTCCTGTAGCCGATGCCCGCCACCGTGACCAGGCGCCCGCCGCTCACCAGGTCGAGGACGGCGATGTCCTCGGCGAGCCGCAGCGGGTCGTACAGCGGCGCCAGGATCGCGCAGGCCGTCACCAGGGTGGTGCGGGTGCGCCCCAGCAGCGCGCCCGCCAGCGCGAGCGGAGCGGGCAGCCAGCCGTCGGGCGAGCCGTGGTGCTCCTCGACGATGAGAGACGTCACACCGTGTTCGTCGGCGTAGGCCGCCATCTCCAGCGCCGCCCGGTAGCGGTCGCCCAGCGGCGGACCGGGCGCCGCGTCCGAACACGCGTCGGGTTGGACGAGATTGAAGCGGACTGTGGTCGTCACGGTCACGTGGGGCTCCCCGGCAGGTGGCACGGTGCGTGACGGACCGTAACCCAGCGCGCGCGAGGAGGGAATGGCCGCGAAGCATTGACGGTGGCGGATACTGGAGCCGCTATGGAAATCGTCATCCTTGTCGTAGTCATCGCTGTGGTCGCGCTCGCCGCGATCAGTGGGCTCGTGGTGACCGGCCGGCGCAAGAAGGCGGCCGAGACCGAGGAGCCCCGCACCCCCGAGAGCACGACCGAAGCGCCCACACGTACCGCCGAGCCGACGGTGGGGGAGGAGGCCGAAGCCCCACCCGAAGGCGCCCGCCGCCCCATCGAGGAGGTCGGCCTCCCCGAAGCGGAGAAGGCCGACCTCCTCGATGG
>NZ_JASKYT010000270.1:0-9613 GCF_041028275.1 Streptomyces sp. PU-14G | reverse complement strand
CAACCAACCCGCAGCCCGCCCGCCAGGGCAAGTGCCACCCCCTTCCGGGAGCCCGCCAGGGCCAGGGGCCCCACAAGCCCGCCCGCCAGGGCAAGGGGCCACAAAGCCCGCCCGCCAGGGCAAGGGGCCCCATCAGAGCCCGCCCGGCCAAGGGCCAGGCCCCACAAAGCCCGCCCGGCGAGGGCCCCGCTCAGGAGGCCGGAGCCGAAAAGACGAGCCGGGTGAGGTCCACGTCTTCGAGGGAGCGGACCAGAAGGGTGTCGGGCCCCTGGGGGATGCCGTCAACGGTGGGGACAGCCACCACGCGGCAGCCCGCGGCCCGCGCCGATGCGGCGCCGGTGGGGGTGTCCTCGACGGCCAGACAGGCCTCAGGAGCCACCCCCAGGAGCCGCGCGGCGGCCAGGTAGGGGTCGGGGTGGGGTTTGCCCCGTTCGGTCTCCCCGTGGGCCACCGAGCAGGTGAAGCGGTGCGGCCCCAGCGTGTCCAGCACGAGGTCGGCGATCAGGCGTTCGGACGCCGTGACAAGTGCCACAGGCAAATCCAGGGCCCGGGCGCTGTCGAGCAGGCGCAGGGCGCCGGGCTGCACCGTCACCCCGGCCCGCACGCGTGCGGTGAAGGTCTCGCCGAGCTGGGCTTCCGCGGTGTCGGCCGCCAGCTCGGTGCGCTCGGCGACCAGGGCGGCGGCACCGTCGAGGGGGAGCCCGGCGAAGGGCTCCAGCGCGGCCTCGTCGGCTGCGGCGCCGTGTGCGGCCAGCAGGTCGGCCAGGGTGGCGAGCCAGTCGCGTTCCGTGTCGACGAGGGTGCCGTCCATGTCGCACAGGAGGGCGGCAGGCAGGGCGGCGGGCGTGAGGGTGGTGGGCAATGCGTGCTCGCAGTTCTCCGAGAAGGGGACGGACGGAATCGGCCCCGGGGCCCACCGGCCCCGGCCCCTGGGTCGGGGCCGGGCGCGGGCGGAGCCGGGGACCGGCGGCGGGCCCGAGGGCCCGGCCCGCCTCGCTCAGGCGCGGGTGCGCGCGAGCGGGTTGGTCTGGGTGGAGTTGCGGACGGTGAAGACGACGGAGCCCGGGCGGTAGCGGTCGTCGGACGTCTCCACGGGGCGTCCTTCGGCGGTGGTGGTCGTCCGGCGTACGCGCAACAGCGGGCTGCCCCGCCGCAGCCGCAGGTGGTCGGCGTCGGCCGTACCGGCGGCCACGGCGTCGAGGTGGTGCTCGCCGTGCGCGAAGACGAGCCCGGTGTCGTCGTAGAGCCGCTGGGTGACCGACTCGCAGTCCTCGGGCAGTGCCTCGACGGCCGGGCCGATCCACTCGGCGTAGACGGTGCGCTCCAGCAGCACCGGCTCCCCGTCGAGGGTGCGCAGCCGCAGCACGCGCAGGACGGGGTCCTTTTCCCGCACCTGGAGCAGACCGGCCTCGTCGGTGTGCGCACGGTCCCAGCAGGAGGTCAGGACCCGGCCGCCCGCGGTGCGCCCGCCGGCGCGCGCCCACTGGGCGAAGCTGCGCAGTTCGGTGAAGCTCTGGCTGGGCGTGGTGGACAGCACGACGCGGCGCGCGCCCTGCCGGGAGCCGATGAGGCCTTCGGCGAGCAGCGCGGCGACGGCCTGCCGCACGGTGCCGCGGGAGGCGTCGTGCGCGGCGGCGAGTTCGGCTTCGGAGGGGAGCGCGGCCCCGACCGGATAGCGCCCGTCGGCGATGGCGCGCCGCAACTCGTCGGCGATCCGCTCGTGACGCCGGGGCTCGGACATGGGGCGGCTCCTCGTGGTGCTGCGCGGTCTCGTCGGTGCGTGCGCGCGGTCTCGTCGGTGCGTGCGCGCGCTCTCGTCGGTAACGTGCGCGCGCTCTTGTCACTGTGCGCGCGCGGTCACGTCGGTGGTGCGAGGTCCTGTGCTGGTGCGCGGGCTTGGCCCGATCATGCCACCTGTGCGCAACGTCGTGCACATCCACGAGTGTGGCAGATGCGTATAACCCCAGTTCAGCGGTACTAAACCTGTTCGTAAATAACGCTTTGAGCTGGGCATTTGGGCAGTCCCCAGGCTTTGCGCCGCAGGGTGGGTGCTGTTAGCTTGCCCAAGCTCAATGAATCGAGCTTGTCCATACAGGTGACGGGCGCGAACCCCGGGAGTAGAGACGTGAAGGCACACCATCACAGCCGCCGAAGCCCCCGTGGCAGCCGACTGCTGGCTGCCGCGGCAGCGGCCGTCACCCTCTCCGCCGTGGCCACGGGCTGCGGCTCGGCACCGGCGCAGAGCGGGGACAGCGAGGCGGCGAAGGCCCGCTCGGCCGCGGACCTGGGCGGCATGGACAAGCTGGTGGAGGCGGCCAAGAAGGAGGGTGAGCTCAACGTCTACGCCCTCGCGCCGACCTGGGCCAACTACGGCGAGATGATCAAGGCCTTCGAGAAGAAGTACGGCATCGAGGTGCACAACGAGGACCCGGGCGGCAGCAGCCAGGGCGCCTTGAACGCCGCCGCCAAGCGCAAGGGCCAGGACCGCGCCGTCGACGCCCTCGACCTGGGCACCTCCTTCATGCGGGCCGCCAAGTCCAAGAAGCTGCTGGCGCCCTACAAGGTCAAGGGCTGGGCGGACATACCCGCCTCGCAGAAGCAGCCCGACGCCTCCTACATGAACAACTACGGCGGTTACATCTCCATCGGCTGCGACGCCAAGGCCGTCAAGGAGTGCCCGAAGACGTTCGAGGACCTGCTCAAGCCGCAGTACAAGAACAAGGTCGCCCTCAACGGCAACCCGAACGAGTCCTCCTCGGCGTTCTCCGCGATCATCGCCGCCGCCCTCGCGAACGGCGGCGGCTTCGACGACGTGCAGCCCGGCCTCGACTTCTTCAAGAAGCTCAAGAAGGCGGGCAACTACGTTCCCGTGGAGTCCACCAAGGCGACCATCCAGAAGGGCGAGACGCCCATCTCCATCGACTGGGACTACCTCAACCTCGGTTACGGCGCCGAGCTGAAGTCCAAGGGCGTCGACTGGAAGGTGAACGTCCCCCAGGACGGCCAGTACTCGCAGTACTACAACCAGGGCGTCAACGCCTACGCCCCCCACCCGGCCGCGGCCCGGCTGTGGCTGGAGTTCCTCTACAGCCCCGAGGGCCAGAACATCTGGCTCGAGGGCTTCTCCCGGCCCGCGCTGCTGGAGGAGATGAAGAAGGACGGCACCGCCGACAAGAAGGCCGCCGCCAAGCTGCCCGAGGTCGACGGCACGCCGAAGTTCCCCAGCGCCGAGCAGGAGGCCAAGGCGCAGAAGACCATCAGCCAGGGCTGGGGCGCGGCGGTCAGCTGATGGCTGTGACGACCCACGCCCCCACCCGCACGAGCGAGGAGCCGGCACCGCCGGCGCCCCCGCGCCCGGCACGCCGGCGCGGCGCGGCCGTCCGCCGGTGGCGCTGGCCCGCTGTCGTGCCGTTCTTCGCCTTCATGGCCGTCTGCTTCGGCCTCCCGGCCTGCACCCTGGCCTACAACGCGTTCACCGTCATCGACCCCGGCACCGGCGCGAGCCACCACAGCCTGGAGAACGTGCGCACCTCCCTGTCCGGCGCGTACGCCACCGGCCTCGCGGGCAGCGTCAAACTGTCCCTGCTCAGCGCCGTGGTGGCCACCGTGCTGGGCACCGTCATCGCCCAGGCCGTGCTGGCCTCGCGCCGCAGCGCCCTGCGCAAGGCCGTCGTCTCCGCCTCGGGGGTCTTCGCCAACTTCAGCGGCGCCCCGCTCGCCTTCGCCTTCATCGCCACGCTCGGCACCACCGGCACCGTGACGCGGCTGCTGCACCTGAAGGCGACCGGCTTCAGCCTCTACACGTTCGCCGGACTGGTGCTCGCCTACCTGTACTTCATGGTGCCGCTGATGGTCGTCACCATCCTGCCCGCGCTGGACGGCGTGCGCGCCCAGTGGCGGGAGGCCGCCGCCTCCTGCGGGGCGACCCGCGCCCAGTTCTGGCGCCACGTGGGGCTGCCCGTGCTGATGCCCTCGCTGCTGGGCGGCGCGGTGCTCATGTTCGGCACCGCCTTCGCCTCGCACGCCACCGCCGCCGTCATGACCGGCAGCTCCGTACCGCTGATCACCATCCAGATCGCCAACGCCCTCTCGGGCAACGTCCTCGTCGGCCAGGAGAACCTCGCCCTCGCCATGAGCCTCAACATGGTGGTCATCGCGCTGCTCGTCATGGCCGTACAGATCCCGCTGCAACGACGGAGCAACCGATGGCTGGGCTGACCGCGACACCCACGCGCCCCGCGCGTCCCCCGCGCCGCGCACGCCCCCCGCGCCGGAAGCGCTCGTACGGCAGCGCGCTCGTGCTGCTGCTGGCCGGGCTCTACTTCCTCGTCCCCGTCGCCGCCTCGCTCTGGTTCACCGTCGACGACCCCGCCAAGGGCATCACTCTCGACGCCTACGCCAAGGGCCTCGGCGACGACGGCATGGCCGCCAGCCTCGGCCTCTCCCTGCGGCTGGGCCTGGCCACCGTCGCCCTCGGACTGCTGCTGATGGTGCCCACCATGGTCGTGGTCACCCTGCGGCTGCCCAAGCTGCGGCGCGTCGTCGAAGTGCTGTGCATGGTGCCGCTCATCGTGCCGCCCGTCGCCCTGGTCGCCGGAGTCAGCACCGTACTGTCCTGGCAGCAGGACCTGGCCGACACGCCCCTGTGGGGCACCTTCCAGGTGCTGGTGAACAAGAACTTCCCGCTGGTGCTCGTCCTCGTCTACACCGTCATGTCGCTGCCGTTCCTGTACCGCTCGCTGGACGCGGGGCTGCGCGCCGTGGACCTGGCCACCCTCGTGGAGGCCTCACGCAGCCTCGGTGCCTCCCGGCTCACCACCCTGTGGCGGGTCGTCGTCCCCAACCTGCGGCCCGCCCTCGTCAGCGGCGCCGTCCTCAGCCTGGCCATGGTGCTGGGCGAGTACACCGTCGCCACGGTGCTCGGATTCGAGCCGTTCTCCGTCTGGATGGTCCACGTCGGCGAGTACGAGGCCCAGCTCTCCGTCGCCGCCGCCATGCTCAGCCTGCTCATCACCTGGGGCCTGCTGCTCCTGCTCACCAACCTCGCCGGCGGGCGGGCCCGTAAGGGGAGGAAGACCACCGCATGACCACCACCGCCACGACCGTGCACAAGAGCCCGCCGAGTGCCGAGGTCCGCTCCGGCGGCGTCGGCCTGCGGCTGGGCGGGCTGCGCCGCACCTTCGGCACCACCACCGCCCTGGACGGACTCGACCTGGACATCGCACCCGGCGAACTCGTCGCCCTCCTCGGCCCCTCCGGCTGCGGCAAGACCACCGCACTGCGCATCGTCGCCGGGTTCGAGACCGCCGACGCGGGAGAACTCCTGATGGGCGGCGAGGACGTCACCGCCACCCCCGCCAACCGGCGCGACATCGGCATGGTCTTCCAGTCCTACAGCCTCTTCCCCAACATGACGGCCGCCGAGAACGTCGCCTACGGGCTGCGCGTCCGCAAGGCGCCCAAGACCGAGCGCGCCGAGCGCGCCGCCGAACTGCTGGAACTCGTCGGGCTGCCGGGGCGCGACAAGCACTACCCGCACCAGCTCTCCGGCGGCCAGCAGCAGCGCGTCGCCCTCGCCCGCGCGCTGGCCATCAGGCCCCGCGTCCTGCTGCTGGACGAGCCACTGTCCGCACTCGACGCCAAGGTGCGCCTCCAGTTGCGCGAGGAGATCCGCCGCCTCCAGCTGGAGCTGGGCATCACCACCGTCTTCGTCACCCACGACCAGGAGGAGGCGCTGTCGATGGCCGACCGCGTCGCCGTGATGAAGGACGGCCGCCTGGAGCAGTGCGCGCCCCCCAGCGAGCTGTACGAGCGGCCCGCCACGCCGTTCGTCGCCGAGTTCGTCGGCACCATGAACCGGCTGCCCGGCGTCATGGGCGACGACCGGACCGTTCAGGTGCTGGGGCAGCGGCTGCCCGTCCACGGCGACTGCCCGGACGCCGGACACGCGGTCGAGGTGCTGCTGCGGCCCGAGAGCCTGCGGGTCAGCGCCGGGCAGGCCGGAAAGCCCGGCGCGGCGGTCAGCGGTGACGGCGCGGCCGTCACCGCTGGCGGCACGGGCCCCGGCGAGACGGCGACCGTGCGCGTCGCCACGTTCCTCGGCGGCACCACCCGCCTCCACCTGACCACGGCCTCCGGCGCCGAGGCCAAGGCCGACCTGCCCAGCTGGGAGGCCGGCTCCCTCACCCCGGGGACCCGGTGCACGCTCATCCCGCACGACCACCCCGTCCTCGTGGAGGAGACCGCGTGATGTTCCGCGTGATGTTCCGTTCCGGTGGGGGAGACCGTGTGGCGTTCCGCTCTCGTGGAGGAGGCCGCGTGAACAGTTCCCGTCGCCCGTCGCGCGCCGCCCTGGGAACCGTCGTCCTGGCCGTCACCGCCGCCCTCGGTGCGGCGACCCCGGCAGTGGCCGTCGGGACCCCCTCCGACACCCCGCGGCTGAAGGTGCTCAACTACAACACCTTCCTGTTCAGCAAGACCCTCTACCCCAACTGGGGCCAGGACCACCGGGCCGAGACCATCCCGAAGGCGGACTTCTTCCAGGGCCAGGACGTCGTCGTCCTGGAGGAGATGTTCGACAACTCCGCCTCCGACGCGCTGAAGCAGAACGCCGCCGACCGCTACCCGTACCAGACCCCGGTGGTGGGCCGGGGCACGAGCGGCTGGGACGCCACCAGCGGGGAGTACTCGAACGTCACCCCCGAGGACGGCGGCGTCACCCTGCTGAGCAAGTGGCCCGTCGTCCACAAGGAACAGCACATCTTCACGGACGGCTGCGGATCCGATGCCTTCTCCAACAAGGGCTTCCTCTACGCGGTGCTGGACGTGCGCGGCACCAGGGTGCACGTCGTCGGCACCCACACGCAGGCCACCGACTCCGCGTGCGGCGACGGGGAGGACGTCTCCGTACGCGCCGGCCAGTTCAAGGAGATCGACGCCTTCCTGGACGCCCAGCACATCCCCGCCGGCGAACAGGTCGTCGTCGCCGGTGACCTGAACGTCGACCGGCACGGCGACGAGTACACCTCGATGCTCTCCGACGCCGGTCTCGTCCCCGCCGACGCCCGCACCGGACACCCCTACTCCTTCGACACGAAGGAGAACTCCCTCGCCGCCGACCGCTACCCCGACGACCCGTCCGAGGACCTCGACTACGTCCTGCACCGCCGCGGCCACGCCCGCCCGGAAAGCTGGACGAACCACGTGGTCAAGGAGCAGACCGAGCCCTGGACGGTGACCAGCTGGGGCAAGGACTACACCTACGACAACCTCTCCGACCACTACCCGCTCACGGCGGGCTGACCGCGAGGCGGAATGCCGCTGACGGCCGGGAGGCTGACCGCAGGCCGCACGCGCGCGGGTCGCACGCACGCGGGCCCGCTCCCGGGAGGGAGCGGGCCCGCGGCGGTGGCGCGTGCGGTCACGGGTGCTCGAACTTGGCGCCCAGGTCCGCCAGCTTCTGCTGGAAGTTCTCGTAACCGCGGTTGATCAGGTCGATGCCGTGCACCCGCGAGGTGCCCTGCGCGGCCAGCGCGGCGATCAGATAAGAGAAGCCGCCCCGCAGGTCCGGGATGATCAGGTCGGTGCCCTGGAGCTTCGTGGGCCCGGAAACCACCGCCGAGTGCAGGAAGTTGCGCTGCCCGAACCGGCACGGCATGCCGCCCAGGCACTCGCGGTAGAGCTGGATGTGCGCGCCCATCTGGTTGAGCGCGGAGGTGAAGCCGAGCCGCGACTCGTACACCGTCTCGTGCACGATCGACAGCCCCGACGCCTGCGTCAACGCGACCACCAGCGGCTGCTGCCAGTCCGTCTGGAAACCGGGGTGCACGTCCGTCTCCAGCGCGATCGCGTTCAGCGGGCCGCCCGGGTGCCAGAAGCGGATGCCCTCGTCACCGATCTCGAAGGCGCCGCCGACCTTCCGGTAGGTGTTGAGGAAGGTGATCATCGAGCGCTGCTCGGCGCCCCGCACGAACACGCTGCCCTCGGTCGCCAGGGCCGCGCTCGCCCACGAGGCCGCCTCCAGCCGGTCCGGCAGCGCCCGGTGCGTGTAACCGCCCAGCTTGTCCACGCCCGTGATGCGGATCGTACGGTCCGTGTCCAGCGAGATGATCGCGCCCATCTTCTGCAGGACGCAGATCAGATCCTCGATCTCCGGCTCGACCGCCGCGTTCGACAGCTCCGTGACGCCGTCCGCGAGCACCGCCGTCAGCAACACCTGCTCCGTCGAGCCGACCGAGGGGTACGGCAGCCGGATCTTCGTGCCGCGCAGCCGCTGCGGAGCCTCCAGGTACTGGCCGTCCGCGCGCTTCTCGATCGTCGCGCCGAACTTGCGCAGCACGTCGAAGTGGAAGTCCACCGGACGCCCGCCGATGTCACAGCCGCCCAGGCCGGGGATGAAGGCGTGACCGAGCCGGTGCAGCAGCGGACCGCAGAAGAGGATCGGAATCCTCGACGAACCCGCGTGCGCGTCGATGTCCGCGACGTTGGCGCTCTCCACGTGGGACGGATCGAGCACCAGCTCGCCGTCCTCGTCCCCCGTGCGCACCGTGACACCGTGCAGCTGGAGCAGGCCACGTACGACCCGGACGTCCCGGATGTCCGGCACATTGCGCAGGCGGCTCGGTTCGCTGCCCAGCAGCGCGGCGACCATGGCCTTGGGGACGAGGTTCTTCGCACCCCGCACACGGAGCTCGCCCTCGAGCGGGGCGCCACCGTGGACGAGGAGTACGTCGGCTGGGCTGTCGGTCATGGATCTCCGCGATTCCGCGAGACGGGATGGGACAACAGGCAAGCGTAATGGCCCCGTCCGGGGCGAACCCAAGCCCGAGGGGGGCCTGCGACTGTCACAGGTAAGCAATAACACGTTGGGTTAGATGTCCGTTGCGTACCGTGTTGCGGCGGGTGCTCCGCCGCGCCATCACGGGCTCGGCACGGGACGGCCAGGGGGCGGCCACTGTGCCACGACGAGACGGCCGGCACGTCCCCCGCCCCCGATCCGGCCGTTGGGTCCCCACGGAAGGCCCCGGTGCGGGATCATTGCGGTATGACCGAGGTGTCCTCGCTCACCGGGCGACTGCTCGTCGCCACACCGGTGCTGGCCGACCCGAACTTCGACCGCGCGGTGGTGCTCCTCCTCGACCACGACGAGGCGGGCTCACTGGGCGTCGTCCTCAACCGCCCCACCCCGGTGGACGTCGGCGACATCCTGGAGCCGTGGGCTCCCCTCGCCGGCGAGCCGGGCGTCGTCTTCCAAGGCGGCCCCGTCTCCCTGGACGCCGCCCTCGGCGTCGCCGTGGTCCCCTCCCGAAGAGACCGTCGCGACGACGGTGCCGGTGCTGGTGCCGGCAGCCGCCGGGGCGACGGTGCCGGTGCCGGCAGCCGCCGGGGCGGCGGTGAGGGTGCCGGCGGTGGCCGGGGCGATGGTGACGGTGTCGGCGGTGGCCGGGGCGATGGTGACGGTGTCGGCGGTGGCCGGGGTGGCGGTGAGGGTGCCGGCGGTGGCCGGGGTGACGGGAGTGGTCGTGACGCCGATGCCAGTGGTGACGCGGACGGTGGTGGTGACGCCGACGCTGGTGGCGGGGGTGCTGCCGGGCGTGGCGCTGCCGGGCGCGGC
>NZ_JASKYT010000027.1:0-36217 GCF_041028275.1 Streptomyces sp. PU-14G | reverse complement strand
CCTCCACCCCGCCCGCCGCCTCTCCGAGCACCCGGAATCCGGGCCCCCGCTCCAGCATGGCCCGCAGTCCGTCGCGGACCACCGGATGGTCGTCGACGAGCAGCACGGAGACGGGCTCTGGCCCGGGCGGTGGTTGTTCAGTCGTCATGGCGGACCAACGGTACGCGAGCGGAGACGGCCGTCCCGCCGCCCGGCTCCGACTCGATCTCGACCGTGCCGGCGAGGCGTTCGGCCCTGGCGCGCATGCCGCCCAGTCCGAACCCCCCGTGCGTCCCCGGGCGCTCGCGGACCGCGCGCGGGTCGAAGCCCCGGCCGTCGTCGCGGATGTCCAGGGTGACTTCGTCGCCCATGTACGAGAGCGTGACGCCCGCCCGGGTGGCTCGGGCGTGCCGGTCGACGTTGGTGAGCGCCTCCTGGGCGATGCGCAGCAAGGTGGCCTCCAGCTCGGTGTGCAGCGGCTCGAAGGCTCCGGTGACGGTGAAGTCCGCCCGCACCCCGGCGGAGCGTGCCCACGCGCCGGTGGCCTTCTCCAGCGCCGCGGGCAGCGCGTCGTGTTCGAGCTCCCTGGGGGCGAGGTTCTGTACCGAGCGGCGGGCCTGTGCGAGGCTCTGGCGGGCCAGTTGACTGGCCAGGCCCACGTGCGGGCGGGCGGCCTCGTGCGACGCGCTGTCCAAGGCGGCCTGGAGCTGGGTGATGATCCCGGTCAGCCCCTGGGCGAGCGTGTCGTGGATCTCCGCCGCCAGCCTGCGCCGCTCGTCGCTGATACCGGCTTCCCGCGCCTGGAGGAGCAGTTGGGCGTGCAGTCCCGCGTTCTCCTCCAGTGCCTGTTCGAGCCGGGCGTTGGTGCGGCCCAGTTCGGCGATGGTGGCCTCCCTCGCGCGGGCGCTCTCGTCCTCCTGCTGCGCCAGTCGGGCGAAGTAGAGCACCAGCGAGGCGTTCAGCAGGAAGAGCGCGGCGAAGATCAGCCAGCCCACCAGGGGTCCGGGCGGCAGACCTCCGGACTGGGATCCGGCCATGGTGGCCGCGTTGGTGAGGAGCCCGGCGCGCACCCAGCGCTTCGGCAGCCGGCGGCCGGCGTCGAAGTATCCGGCCACCGCGTAGAGCGCGCAGAACGGGTTGAGCAGTGTCAGCACTCCGGCGAGCACCGTGCGGGTGACGTAGTAGAAGGCACCGAGCGGTCCCGGCCCCGGTGCCGTGCGCACCGCCCGTCCCCACCACAGCTGGAGGGCGAGCGCCGCCAGGCCGAGCACGGCGGCGGCCACCGCCTCGCCCTCGGTCATCAACTCGGTCCGGGTCGCCGCCGTCAGGGCCGCGCTCAGGGCGAGGAGCGCGTAGGGCCCCCACCGGAAGAACCGGTCCCAGCCCTTGAGCAGGGCCGCCGCCTGCTGGTGTGCGGGCTCCGCCGCGCCGGCCTCGGTCATGGCTCCAGTCTCACCCGCGCGCGGCGCCGCGAGGACGTCGGCTACTCCCAGCGGAACCGGCGCACCGCCGTCCGCACGAAGACCGCTGTCCACAGCGCCGTCACCCCCAGGTGCGTCCAGCCGGGCCAGGTGCCCGTCGCCGCCTGGTCGAGGGCCTGGGAGGCCGCGCCGAAGGGGGTGAACTCGACGAGGTGGCGGAGGGTGTCCGGCATCGCCTGGACCGGGACCCACACTCCGGCGGTGAACATCATGGGGAAGAAGGCGAGGGTGCCGACCGTCTGAGCGATCTTCGTGGTTCTGGCGGTCGCGCTGAGCACGGCACCGAGGGAGAGGGCAGCGCCCGCGGTCAAGGCGGCGGCCACCAGGTATCCGGCGAGTTGCCTGGGCAGTGCCACGCCGAAGGCGAGCCGCCCGACGGCCAAGGCGAGGAGTACCGAGGCGGCGCTGGCGCAGCCGTGGAGCACGATCTGGGCGGTCAGCAGGTGGCGGGGCCGGGCGGGGGTGGCGCGGAGTCTGCGCAGGATGCCGCGTTCGCGGTAGCCCGTCAGGATGCTCGGCATCGTCTGGACGCCGGAGACGATCATCGACAGCAGGACGGCCACCGGGACGTACAGGTCCACCGTCCGCCGCCCTCCGAGCTCGGCGGACGCCTCGCGGAAGGAGGGGACGCAGCCGAGGATGGTCAGCAGCGCGGGCGGGAAGACGACGACCCAGAAGAGCGCGCCGGGCTCGCGCAGGAAGAGCCGGAACTCGGTGCGCAGGACGGCCGCCAGGGCGGACGGGGCCCGTCCTGGCCTGGTGCCGTTCCGGGGTGCGGCCGGGGGCGGGGCGGACGGGTGCGCGGTCGTCATGTCAGGTTCTCCTGGTGGGCGTGCGCCGTCTCGGGCGCTGCGGGCCCGGTGCCGGTCAGGTCGAGGAAGGCGTCGTCCAGCGACGCGTCTTTGACGCGCAGTTGGCCCGCGGTGATGCGGCGCCGCGCCAGGGTGGTCAGGAGCGCGTCGACCGTCTCGTCCGTGCCGTGCAGGGTGACGCGGGGCCCTTGGGTCCGGACCGAGCGGGCTCCGGGAAGTGCGCTCAGCTCCGCTTCCGGCACCGGCTGCGAGGGGGTGAAGGCGATGACCGTGGGGTCGGCCTTCCGGCTGATCAGCTCGGCCGGGGTGCCCAGCGCGGCCAGCCGGCCCCTGTCGATGACGGCGACCCGGTCGCACAGCCGCTGGGCCTCCTCCATGAGGTGGGTGACCAGCAGCACCGTCACGCCGGAGGCGCGGATGTCCTCGACCAGTTCCCACACCGTCCGGCGGGCCCTGGGGTCCAGGCCGGTCGTCAGCTCGTCCAGCACCACGGCCCGGGGGTCGCCGATGAGGGCCAGGGCGATGAACAGCCGCTGTTTCTGGCCGCCGGACAGTGCGCCGAACCGCACGTCGAGGCGGTCTTCGAGCCCCAGCTTCGTGGCGAGGGAGCGCCAGTCGGCGGGGTGCCGGTAGAACGCGGCGTACATCCGCAGCGCCTCGCCCACCGTGATCTTGGGTTGCAGCCGGCTCTCCTGGAGCTGGGCGCCGAGGAGTTGTGTGACGTCGTCGTGGTCGGCGACGGGGTCCAGGCCCGCGACGCGGACCCGCCCGGCGTCGGGGGCGCGCAGCCCCTCCACGCACTCGACCGTGGTGGTCTTGCCCGCGCCGTTCGGGCCGAGGACGCCGAAGATCTCGCCCTCCTCGACACAGAAGCTCACCCCGTCCACGACCGGGTGCCCGCCGTACTCCTTGCGCAGCCCGCTGACTTCGATGAGTGGCATGGCACGAGCGTGCCGCCGCGGGCGCCGTGCGCACATCGCCCAACGCTCTCGTCCTGGCATCGACCGATCGGTTGATGCCAGGACTACGACCGGGCCGCGGTGCTGCCCCCGCCGCCGCTACGGGGCGGACCGGCTCGGTGTGCCCGGTTGTGTGCTGCCGCCGCTGGGGGCCCGGCCGGTCGCCGTGCCGCTCGCGGAGCCGTCACCGCCGTCGTTCCCGCTGGAGGAGGGCGAGGACGGCGGGTCCTGCGTGGTCGGGTCGTCGGTGGGCGGGTCCGAAGGGTCGTCGGAGGTGGGCGGGTCCGAAGGATCGTCCGAGGTGGGCGGGTCGTCCGGTGAGGAGGGCGGGTCCTGTGGCGAGGACGGCGCATCGTCGCCCGGGTCGCTGGAGGACTCCTGGGGGGAGCTGGGGGTGCTCTTGCCTGGGCTGGTCTCGTCCCTGGGCGACTCGCTCTTCTTCGCACCGGAGGCCGGACCCTCGGTGTCTCGGGAAGGGGTGCCCGCGGCCGGCTGGCGGTGGTCGGGGGCACCGGTGCCACCGCTGTCACCGGGGGCCTCGTCACCGGGTGCGTTGTCCTGCTCCTCCTTGGAGGTCGAGGAGTCGGGCCGCACGGTGCCGGGTGTGCTGTCGTCGGAGACGGTGCCCAGGGTGACGACGGTGCCGAGGACGGCGGCGAGCAGGGCGCCCGCGCCCGCTGCCGCCATGTTCCGCTTGCTGCTGGCGAAGGCACGCCAGCCGCGCGGCGCGCCGTGCCGTCCGCTCCGGCCCGGTCCGCCGTCGCGGCCGGCGCCCGCCGCGCCGGAGGAGGCGAACGCCTGGTCGGACGGGGAGATCAGCGTGCCGCCCGGTGCCTGCTCCGCGGAGCCGCCGGGTGCCTGGTCCGCGGAGCCGGCCGAGGCGACGACCGCGGTGGTCGCGCCGGTGGAGACGGACGGCGTGACCGCCGTGCCCGGCTGTGGCGCCTCCGTGGTGGCCTCTTCGGCCGGAGACATCGGCGCGTTCGCCGGTGTCTGCCGCGGCGGTGCCCCGAACGCTGCTCCGGACGCGCCCGCGGCACCGGCAGCCGAGGCGGCACCCGGAGAGGCGAGCCGGTCGGTCACCAGCGCGAGCGCCCGGCGGCCCGCGACCATGCCGCGCTGCTCGGCGAGGGTGCCCCGCAGCGCGATCGCGGCCTCCAGCTCGGTACGCGCCCGCTCCGGATTGCCCGCGGCCAGCGCCAGGACGCCCAGCTCGTGGTGGAAGTAGGCCTCTTCGGCGAGCTCGCCCGAGGCGCGGGCCGACTCCTGTCCGCAGCGCAGCATCCGCTCCCAGGCGCTCCAGCGCATCCCCGCCGCGAGGACCGGCGCCGCGGTGCGGGCCAGCAGCACGGCGGCGCTGGAGCTGCCGCCGTGGTGGGCGCCGCGGGCGGCGGCGAGCAGCGCGTCGGCCTCCTGGGTGACCCGGTCCGCGCTGACGGACGGGTGTCCCGCCCACCAGGTGTAGTGCTGTGCGGCGGCCAGCGCGTGGGCGTCGCGGCCCTCGCCGTAGCCGGCCTCCGCGAGCTGTCCAGCGACGCCCGCCGCCAGCTTGAAGTGGTCGCCCGCGGGGCTGATCAGGCCGAAGGCCAGCAGTTCGGTCGCGCTGTCGTCGGCGTCCGGGTCGCCGGTGAGCGCGGGCAGGTGGGTGGGGTGCGGGAGCTCGCCGTCGAGCGCGAGGGCGAGGCGCAGCGCCTCCCGGCCCGCTTCGGGGAGGGCGGCGGCCAGCGGGGGCGCGAGGGCGGCGTCGCCGGCGAGTCCTGGGACGACACCGCCGTCCGCTTGCAGCCGCAGCAGTGCGCCGGCCTGGACGAAGCGCAGCGCCAGGCCTTCCGAGTCGAACCAGAGTCCGGCCGCCCAGTCGGCTTCCTCGTCGGTGAGCTGCCGGTGGATGGCCCGCTCCAGCAGGTCGAGGCAGGCGGTGCGGCTCAGTCCTGCCAGGAAGACCTCTTCGACGCAGGAGTCCGCGGCGGGCGCGGCCACGTGGGGGGTGGCGGCGAAGAGGAAGGCGCACTCGGGGGTGGCCCGCAGCAGTTCGTCGAGGGCTGCGCCGCCGAACTCCAGGTCGTCGACGAGCACGATGGCACCGACCCCGGCCAGGGCCCGCACCAGTTCCGTCTTGCCGGGGCGGTGCAGGGGGGCGCTGTGCACGGCCGCGAACAGGTCGTACATCAGGTCGCTGGGGGTGCGGCGGTGGCCGCTGAGGCGGACGACACCGTCGGGGGCGAGGCGGGCGACGTCCTCGGCGACGACGTCGAGGAGGACGCTGCGGCCTGATCCTGCGGGCCCGGTGAGCCGCACGGAGCGGCCCCGGGTCAGCAGCCGGACCAGCCGCTCGCGTTCCTCGTCCCGCTCGACCAGGCTGCCGGGCGGCAGCTTCGCCGCGGCGGTCGGGGTCTCGGCCACCGGCCGGTCGGGCGGGGCGAGCTTGGGCGGCGCGTCGTGCCGGGTGCCGGGCGGGCAGGGTTCGACCTCGCTGCCGTCGACGGGGTTGACCGTCACGAGGTACTGCTCGGCGACGAGCCGCACGGCCCTGGCCGCCTCGCCGGCGGGGCGGCCGGCGTCGGGGGCCGGGCCGCTGTGGCCGTGCGCGTCGCCGGTGGGCTCGTGCTGGTCCCCGTGCGGGGGTCGGTCGCTGGCGTGCCGATCCATCGTCATGTCTCCCAAGAACAGATGTCGCGACCGGCCACCCGAGCGGGGTCGGTCCGGCGCGCGCTCTCCATTCTCCAGGAAGCGGAGCGGTACGGAGGCGGGACCGACGGGATTGTCATGGGTTCGCCAGGAGGCCGGTACTGGCGGACCCCTCGGGACCTGCGGCCTGGCCGCGCGCCGGCCTGGGCTCGATGGCCAGGATCCGGTGCAGCCGGGTGGCCACCAGCACGCGCTGCATCTGCGGCGGCACCTTCCGTAGTACGAGTCTCCTGCCGCAACGCCCGGCGCGGCGGTGCGCGCCCATGATCACGCCGAGCCCCGTGGCGTCCCACGAGTCGAGCCCGGCGAGGTCGAGCACGAGATCGCCGTCGCCCGCGTCGACAGCGGCGTGCAGGACCGTACGGGCGTCCGCGGCACTGCGGACGTCGAGACGACCTCCGACGACCAGCTCGGCGTGGTCGCCCCTGATGTGCATATGTGCTCCCGGAGTGGTGTCCGTGGCGTGCATCCTTGACGTGTGTTCCGGCGAGCCGTCAGCGCTGCCGGGGCGGTCCTTCCGGTGGCTCCCCGCTCGCCGGGGAGCCCCTACGCCGACGCGCCGGTGTGTCCGCCGGGCCGCCGGGCCGGTGTGTCCGACGAGCCGGTGGTGTGCCGTCGGACGGGCGGCTCCGAGGCGGCCCCGGGTCCGCTTGCGCGACGGCCCACTCCGGATGACGGGCAACGGTGCGTCCGAGTTGCCGTCCGTTTCCCGACCGATACGGAGTTTCACCCTTGCGGGCGAGTGCGTCCCGGCCGCGAGGCGTTCCCGACCGGGGGACGCTTCCCCCGCTCGGGGGAGCGACCGGGGGGGGCGGCGGGGTCAGTGCTCGTAGAAGCCCTGTCCGCTCTTGCGTCCGAGGTCGCCCGCGTCGACCATCCGCCGCATCGACTCCGGCGGAGCGAACTTGCCGTCCCGGGACTCGGTGTAGATGTTCTCCGTGGCGTGCAACAGGATGTCGACGCCGGTCAGGTCGGCGGTGGCCAGCGGGCCCATGGCGTGGCCGAAGCCGAGCCTGCACGCGGTGTCGATGTCCTCCGCCGAGGCGACACCCGACTCGTGCAGCTTGGCGGCCTCGACCACGAGCGCCGAGATGAGCCGGGTGGTGACGAAGCCGGCGACGTCGCGGTTGACGACGACACACGTCTTGCCGACCGACTCGGCGAACCCCCGCGCGAGGGCGAGCGTCTCGTCGCTGGTCTTGTGGCCGCGCACCAGTTCGCACAGCGCCATCATCGGCACCGGCGAGAAGAAGTGCGTGCCCACCACCCGCTCGGGGCGTTCCGTGGCTGCCGCGATCTTGGTGATCGGGATGGCGGAGGTGTTCGAGGCGAGGACGGCGTGCTCGCCGGCGAGCTTGTCGAGCGCCGCGAAGATCTCCCGCTTGACCTCGATCTTCTCGAAGACGGCCTCCACCACGACGTCCGCGTCGGCCACCGCGTCCAGGTCCGTGGTGGTGGTGATGCGTCCCAGCGCCGCCTCGGCGTCGGCCGCCGCCAGCTTGCCCTTGGAGACGAACTTGTCGTAGGACGCCTTGATCCCGTCGGTACCGCGGGCGAGCGCCTCGTCCGTCACATCGCGGAGCATCACGTCCCAGCCCGCCTGAGCGGAGACCTGCGCGATTCCGGAGCCCATGAGGCCGGCCCCGATGACGGCGAGCTTCTTCGCCACGTTCTTCCCCTCACTTCGTCCCGCCGGGCGACCAGCCCGCGCCGATGCGTACGCTTCGCGCCCCGTGAATGTCCGCCTGTTGGGCGGACATTAGCGCTTCTTCGCAAGCCGTGGGCGGGATAGAGACACGCATCACGTCTCACATGGCGGACATCACACCGTCGGGCGCGGGAGTCTGGGCGGGCGTCAGCGAGCGGGCTTCCTCGCGTAGTTGAGAAGCGCGTCGGTGACCAGGGACTCGTAGGCGTCCAGTCTGGCGAGCGCGTCCCCGGCGGCCCGTTCGGGTGAGACGCCGTCGGCGACGCTGAGCGTGGCGCGCCGCGTCACGAGGTTGATCAGGTTCACCAGTTCGTAGGCGACGAGCTCGGGCATGGGGTCCTCGGGGCCCGCGCCGGTCTCGGCCTCCAGGGTCTGCCGCAGCCGGTCGGCGGTGCGGTGGTGGAGCACCATCAGGCGCGCGACCAGCGCGGGCGACTCCCGCACGACGCGCATGAAGTCGCCGAAGCCCTCCCTGATGCCCGCGTACAGGTTCCGCTCGGCGATGTCCTCGCGCAGCCTCCCCAGCACCGCGGCGGCGGCGGACTGGCCCGGCGCGCGGTCCCGCACCAGGGCGGCGGTGCGGTCGATCATCTCCTCCTCGCGGTCGAAGAAGAGGTCCTCCTTGGCCGGGAAGTAGTTGTAGACCGTGTTGACCGAGACGTCGGCGGCCTCGGCGATCTCGGAGATGGTCACCGCGTCGAAGCCGCGCGCCATGAAGAGGCCCGTGGCGATGTCGGAGATCCGCGTCCTGGTCTCCCTCTTCTTCCGCTCCCTGCGGCCCTCTTTCGGTGCCGTGCCGGCGTCCGGTGCGGCGCCTGGTGCGGACGCGGCGTCGGCGTTCGGTGCAGTACTGGCCATGGCATCACGGTACAGCCTCAGTGGGGGAGGTGAAACCTTGGGGGCATTGCAAAATTTAAGCGGCTCTGTTTTCCTGTCGGCATGCCAGCAGCCATCCACACCACCGGGCTGTCCCGGACCTTCCGCGCCAAGAACCGCACCATCGAAGCCGTACGCGGCATCGACCTGACCGTCGAACAGGGCGAGATCCTCGGCTTCCTCGGCCCGAACGGCGCGGGCAAGACCACCACGCTCCGCATGCTGACCACGCTGCTCGCGCCCACCTCGGGCACCGCGACCGTCGCGGGCCACGACCTGATCGCCGACCCGACGGGCGTGCGGAAACGCATCGGATACGTCGCACAGACCGGCGGCGTCGACCCCGTCGTCAGCGTCCGCGAGGAGCTCACCACCCAGGCCCGCCTCTACCGCCTCGGCAAGGCGGAAGCCGTCCGCCGCACGGACGAGTTGGCGGGGGAGCTGGATCTCGAAGACCTGCTCGACCGCCCCTGCCGGGCACTGTCCGGCGGTCAGCGGCGGCGCCTCGACATCGCCATGGCGCTCACCCACGAACCCAGCCTGCTCTTCCTCGACGAGCCGACGACGGGCCTCGACCCCGGCAGCCGCGCCGACCTGTGGCAGCTCGTGCGGCGCCTGCGGGAGCAGCGCGGGATGACCGTCTTCTTGACCACCCACTACCTGGACGAGGCCGACGCGCTCGCCGACCGGCTGGTGGTCGTGGACGACGGCCGCGTCGCCGCGGAGGGCACCCCGGCCGAACTCAAGGAGACCTACGGCGGCTCCGTGGAGGCCAGCCTCCAGGACGCCTTCCTCGCCCTGACCGGACGCGAGGCGCGCCGCGAGTCCGAGCGCGCACCCGTGGCCGTGTGACTTTGCCCCTCCCCCGAAGGAACCGACACCACATGTCCCACCTGCTCACCGACACCGGCATCATCGCGGGACGCTACGTCCGGCAGACGCTGGCCTCCCGCCTGGGCGTGCTGTTCGGGCTGCTCCAACCGCTGCTTTTCCTGGTCTTCTTCGGCCCCCTGCTGTCCGACATCGACCTCGGCGGCGCCGGCGACTCCTGGCAGACACTGGTGCCAGGCCTCCTCGTCCAGCTCGGGCTGTTCTCCTCCGCGTTCGCCGGGTTCACCCTCCTGATCGAGAAGCACCACGGCGTGGTGGAGCGCATGCGCGTCACCCCCGTCAGCAGGCTCGCCCTGCTGCTGGGGCGCCTGGTGCGCGACGTGCTCCAGCTGTTCGCCCAGTCGCTCCTGCTCGTCCTGGTAGGCGTCGCCTTCGGACTGCGCACCCCGGTGGCGGGGGTGGCCATCGGCTTCGTCCTCGTCGGCGTCCTGGCCGCCTCGCTCGCCTCGCTGTCGTACGCGCTGGCCATGCGGGTCAGCTCACCGCAGGAGTTCGCGCCGGTCATCAACTCGCTGAACCTGCCGGCCGTCCTGCTCTCCGGCATCCTGCTGCCGATGGCGCTGGCACCGGGCTGGCTGGACGCCGTGTCGCACTTCGTGCCGTTCAGGTACGTCGTCGACGCCGTGCGCGACGCCTTCCTGGGGCACTACGCGGACGGAACCCTCGCCCTCGGCGCCGTGGTCGCCCTCGCGCTCGCCGCCGTCTCGCTGGGCCTGGGCACCCAGGTGTTCAGGAGAGCCGGCGCGTAGGTGCGCGCGCCCGCCCCCGCGCTCCTCGCCGGGGGCGGGCCGACAGGCCGGGCGGCGCCCTTCCACGTGCGGGTACGCGGGCTACGCTCGCAGCATGGTGAACCTCACGCGGATCTACACCCGTACCGGCGACAAGGGCACGACGGCACTCGGCGACATGAGCCGTACGGCCAAGACCGACACCCGCATCGCGGCGTACGCGGACGCCAACGAGGCCAACGCCGCGCTCGGGACCGCGCTGGCGATGGGCGGCCTCGACGAGGAGGTCCGCACCGTCCTGCTGCGCGTCCAAAACGACCTGTTCGACGTGGGGGCCGACCTGGCCACCCCCGTCGTGGAGGACCCCGAGTTCCCGCCGCTGCGCGTCGAGCAGGCCTACATCGACAAGCTGGAGGCCGACTGCGACCGGTTCCTGGAGGACCTGGAGAAGCTGCGCTCCTTCATCCTCCCGGGCGGCACCGCGGGCGCCGCGCTGCTGCACCAGGCGTGCACCGTCGTCCGCCGCGCCGAGCGCTCCACCTGGGCCGCCTTCCAGGAGCACGGCGAGACGATGAACCCACTGACCGCCACCTACCTCAACCGCCTCTCCGACCTGCTGTTCATCCTCGCCCGTACGGCCAACAAGTCCGTCGGCGACGTGCTGTGGGTGCCGGGGGGCGAGCGGTGAGCCCCGCTCGGGGCCGGCGGCCCGCGCTGCTGATGGACCTGGGCGGCGTGGTGGTCGAGGACAAACTCCCGGCCGCCTCCGCCAAGTGGGCGGCGCGGCTGGGCATCAGCGAGCGGGACTTCGTGACCGCCGTGTACGCGGGCAACGACACGGAGGTGCTCGTCGGCCGGATGGACGGGCCCCAGTGGTGGTCGGTGGTGCGCGAACGTCTCGGGCTGGACGCGGCGGCGGTCACCGAGCTGCGGGACGACCTGGCGGCCGACCCCGTGTACGACCAGGAGCTGCTCGACGCGGTGGCGGCGCTGCGCGCCAGTGCGGCCACCGCGTTCGTCAGCAACGCCTGGCCCGACGCCCGCCCCCACCTCGGCGCGGTGCTGCCGGCCGCGGAAGTCGCCGTGCTCTCCTGCGAGGTGGGGTACGCCAAACCGGACCCGCGCATCTACACGCACACCCTGGACTTGCTGGACGCGGCGGCGTCCGACGCACTGTTCGTCGACGACGTGGCCCGCAACGTCGAGGCGGCGAGGTCACTGGGCATGACGGGACACCTGCACACCGATTCCGCCAGTACGCTCGCCGCGCTCGACGCGTTCGCCTCCCGCTTCCCCCGGGCCAGCGAAAACCGGCCCTGAGGCAACGAGTACCGTTTCCGCATGGCCATACCGGGGGCGCAGCCGCAGCAGCCGTACTCACAGCTACCCACCTCGACCGCGATGCCCGCGTACCAGTTCAACCCGTACGCGCAGCCGCACACTCCGCCCACCGGACCGCCCGGGCCCCCGTCGGGAACGCCGCCGCCGCGCTCGGGCGCACCGCGCTGGCTGTGGGCGCTGGGCGGCGTGGTCCTCGCGTCCGTCACCTGGGCGGCGACCCTCATGGCCACCGGCGCGCTCGACCGAAGCGCCAACGAGGCGACGCCCGACTACAAGGGCTACCGCTACCACCACGACATGTGCGCCACGGCGGAGCTGAAGTCCTTCCAGAGCGAGTACGAGATCCAGGAGCCCTCGCAGGAGCAGCCGGACGGCTATCACTCGCGGCAGAAGGGCCTCGACGTCAGCCGGTGCATGCCCACCATGATCCCCCACGGCGAGACGTCGAAGACCACCCCTCCGACCGCCTACGTGACCACCACCGTGAACTGGCACAAGAAGACCGACCCCGGCAAGGAGTTCGCCTCCCGCGTGCGGACCTGGGAGGACCAGAAGACCGCCACGCACGAGTTCGAGGTCTCCCCCCTCAAGGGCTTCGGTGACGAGGCCTACCTGGTCCAGGAGAAGAGCGACCACGCGCTGCAAAGTCTCCAGTTGGTGATGCGGGCGGGCTGGATGACGTACGAGATGAGGTGGGACTGGTACGGCGGCGGCATCGGCGACGACTACGACCCGCCGTCCGCCGCCTCCGTGCTCCGCTGGATGAAGTCCGACACCCGCGCCACGCTCGCGGCCCTGAAGAAGCCGGACACCAAGGAGGTGCCAGGCCGCGACCCGGGCGCCTGACCTGGCACCCGGGACCCGCCCGCCACCGCGCCCCAGTGCGGCGATGGCGGGCGCGCTGCGGGGCCCTCAGCGAGAGGCGCCGTCCGTGGCGCCCTCGGGGGCCCGCTTGGGCCACACCGTGTAACTGGCCCCGATGACCAGGCTGATCCCCGCCACCAGCCCCATGCGGGCCTGCCACGCGTGCAGCGGCTCGGTCTGCGAGCCGTCACCGACGTACCAGACGGCCAGTTGGAGGAGCCCGGCCGCGATGGCCGCGGCGCCGACACCGCGTGCGGCCATCTTCCACTCGTGGACGGCCCGCGGCGTCCCGTACCGGGGCGGCTTCGCCGGGCGCGGCCCGCGGCCGAGCCGGTGCGCGGCATGGCCGTCGGCCCACTTCACCATGTAGTGCCCGTGGGTCGCGGTGAAGCCGATGTAGACGGCGGCCAGCCCGTGCTTCCAGTCCGGTTCCGCGCCGTTCTTCAGATCGATCGCGGTGACGACCAGCAGCACGACCTCCAGCAGCGGCTCGCACAGCAGCACCGCCGCCCCGGCGCGGGGCATCCTGGCCAGGTAGCGCAGCGCGAGGCCGGCTGCCAGCAGTACCCAGAAGCCGACTTCGCTGACGACGATCAGCGTCACGATCATGTTGGGGGCCCTCCAGGCGTCTGTCACGGCGCGGACGTGCCCCACCACAGTGGCCCGCGCGGTCGCGGCGGCGCGTCGTCGGGCGTGACGATTCACCTGGCGCGCGACTGCATCGAAAGATGCAGTCGCACCCGGCCGGTGCTCGGCCCGGTGGAGGAGGCCCGGCACGGGACAATGGGGCCATGACCACCGCCGCAGCCACCGCGCCGACGCGCGTGCCGCGCTCCTGGCGTCCCCACCGCGACGACGTGCTCGTCGCGCTCTCCGGTGCCGTCGGCGGCCTGCTGCTGTGGGCGTTCGATCTGGCCAGCGCCCCGCTCGTGGCGCGCGGCCCCCACTGGCTGGCACTGGTGCCGCTGGCCGTGATGTGTCTGGCCGCGCTGGTCCGCCGCACGGCGCAGCCCTACGCGCTGCTCGTCGGTCTCCTGGCGCAGACGGCCGACCTGTTGACGGGCTCGCTGCTGGCCACCCTCGTGCTGTTCACCGACCTGCTCTACGCCGGCGTGCTCTACGGCTCGGCCCGGTTCTCCCGCGCGGTGCTGCGCGGCTCGGTGGCCGTCACCGTGCTCTTCTCCGGCTGGCTGCTGATCGCCTTCCACCGTGCGGAGACGCTGCTGCTCATGGCCGCCTGCGCGGGTGTGCTGCTGGTGCCCACCACCTCCGGTGAGATGATCCGCAACCACCGGGACAAGGCGGCGGCCGAGCGGCAGCGGGCCGAGCAGACGGCGCTGCTCGCCGAGCTCGACCGCAAGCAGGCCATCAACGCCGAACGCACCCGCATGGCGCGCGAACTGCACGACGTCGTCGCCAACCACCTGTCGGCCATCGCCATCCACTCCACGGCCGCGCTCTCCCTCGGCGACGCCGGAGGCGGCAAGGGCAGCCAGGACGCCAACCGCGAGGCGCTGGGTGTCATCCGCGAGAACAGTGTGCAGGGCCTGGCGGAGATGCGCCGCCTCATCGGCCTGCTGCGCAACGCGACCGGCGCCGACGAGCCCACCGCGACGCCCTCGCTCGACGGTCTCGACGCCCTGCTGGAGCGGGCCCGTGCGATGGCCGGGGATGGCCGCACGTTCGTCCTCTCCGACCGGCGCGCACCTGGTGACGCGCCGCTTCCCACCCCCGTCGAACTGGCCGCCTACCGGGTCGTTCAGGAGGCGGTCACCAACGCGCTCAAGCACGCCGCGCTGGGCGAGGTCACCGTCACCGTCGCACCGCACCCCGACCCGGGCCCCGGCGGCGGACTGAGCCTGCGCGTCACCAGTCCGCTGGAAGAGCGGGACGAGCACGGCGGCCCCCCGCGTGCTCCGGGCGCCGGAGCCGGCCTGACCGGCATGCGGGAGCGCGTCGAACTGCTGGACGGCACCCTGACCGCGGGCCCGTCCACGGCGTCCGGGAGCAGACGCGTCTGGGACGTCCATGCCGTGCTGCCCGCGCAGGAGGAGACGGGCCGCACGCCGGGAACCGCACGCGGAGACCGCCGCAACGAGCCCAGGGAGACCGAAACATGACGCACGACGGCACCGGGAGCGGGGCAGCCCAGCCCGAACAGGCCGAGCACGGCGGAAGCCGGCCCGGAGGGGCGGCCGGGCCGCACGCGCCCATCCGCGTCCTCGTCGCCGAGGACCAGCAGGCCGTACGTGCCGGAATCGTCCTCATCCTCCGGCACGCCGAAGGCATCGACGTCGTCGGTGAGGCGGGTGACGGCGAGGAGGCGGTGCGGCTCGCGCACGCCCTGGAGCCCGACGTCGTGCTGATGGACATCCAGATGCCGCGCCTCGACGGCGTGAGCGCCACCCGCCGCATCGCCGAGGCCGGCCTCGGCGACGTGCTGGTGCTGACCACCTTCGACCACGACAGCTACGTCTTCGGAGCCCTGCGCGCGGGCGCCGCCGGGTTCCTGCTCAAGGACAGCGAGGCCGCCGCGGTCGTCGAGGCCGTCCGCACCGTCGCCCGGGGCGACGGCATGATCGCGCCCGCCGTGACCCGCAGGCTGATCGCCGAGTTCGCCGGCGGCGGACCGTCGAAGGCCGCACCCGCCCCGCAGGAGACTCCGCCGGGCATGAGTGGGCTGACCCGCCGCGAGCGCGAGGTTCTCGGATGCCTCGGTGAAGGCCTCTCGAACGCCGAGATCGCCGACCGTCTCACCATGGCGGAGGCCACCGTCAAGACCCACGTCAGCAGGCTGCTGGCCAAGCTGGGGCTGCGCAGCAGGACACAGGCCGCGGTTCTCGCGCAGGAGGTGGGGATCACCGCCCCGTGAGACACCGGCCGCCCTGGCGGACCCGCCGTCCGACCCCATGAGGACATCCGGACAATTGAGCGAGTCTGGATCCGCGCAGGGGGAGGTCCGCCGTGTCCGGCGTGCTCACCGGTTTCGCCGTCATCGCCGCCGTCATCGGCACCGGCTACGTCCTGGGCCGCTTCGCCCTCCTCGGGGACGGCGGACGTGAGGTCCTCACCAAGCTCGCCTTCCACGTCGCCAGCCCCGCGCTGATGTTCGAGACGCTCTCGCACGCCGACCTGACGCTTCTCGCCTCGGCACCCCTCGCCATCACCGCGCTCTCCGCAGCCGCCATGGCCGGCGGCTACGCCCTCGCCGGCGCCCTGTGCCGCTGGCCCGCCGCACCGACGACGGTCGGCGCACTGTGCTCCGGATACGTCAACGCCGGCAACCTCGGCATCCCCGTCGCCGCCTACGTACTGGGAGACGCCTCGCTGGTCGCCCCCGTGCTGCTCTTCCAACTGCTGCTGATGACACCCGTCGGACTCACCGTCCTCGACGTCACCACCTCGGGCGGCGGCGACAGCCTGCTGCGGCGCCTCACCAGCCCCCTGCGCAACCCCATCGTCGTCGGCTCGCTCGCCGGGGTCGCCGTCGCCGCCACCGGGTGGCGGGTGCCGGGCCCGGTCATGGAGCCCTTCCACCTCATCGGCGCGATGTCCGTGCCCGCCGTCCTGCTGGCCTTCGGCATCTCGCTGTACGGAAGCGCACTGCCAGGACGGGACGGCGACCGCGGACCGCTGGTGCTGTCGGTGCTGCTCAAGTCGCTCGGCCAGCCGCTCGTCGCCTGGGCCCTGGGCACCTTCGCCTTCGGCCTCACCGGCCGGGCGCTGTTCGCCGTCGTGGTGACGGCCGCGCTGCCCTCGGCGCAGAACCTGTTCGCCTACGCGAGCCGCTACGGGGTCGCCACACGGCTGGCCCGCGAGTCCATCCTGGTCTCGACCGTGCTGGCGGTCCCCGTGCTCTTCACGATCGCCGCGCTGCTGGGCTGAGGCCCTCAGCTCAGGCCACGTTGACGCGCTGGCCCGGAGGGGCCGCCTCCAGCCAGGCGAGGAACCCCGTCAGCGCGTCCTCACTGAGCGCGAGCTCGACCCGCACGTGTTCCGGCCCCACCGCGCACGCCAGCACGACCGAGTCGGACAGCAGCGCCTGCTCCTCCTCCCCCAGCGGATCGCGGCGCTCCAGAACGTCGATGGCCCCGCGCACCAGATGGCGGCGGGGCCTGGGGGCATAGGAGAAGACGCGGAACCACTCGATGCGGTCGCCGTTGTAGCGGGCGATGCCGTACGCCCAGCCTTTTCCCTTCGGGTCGGCGGCCTCCTCCTCGGGTACCGCCCACCGCAAGTTGCAGTCGAACGTTCCACCGGACCGCTGGATCAGCCGCCTGCGTACCCCGAAGGCGAAAAGCCCCGCGATCACCAGCAGAACGACCACGCCGCACAGCAGCAGAGCGAGGACCATCTTCATCGACCTCCTCGCACTCTCCGGGACCTGCCGCCGGCAAGTCTCTCAAACGCTTCTGTATGGCTTCAGCCGCGGACGGCCCCGGAGAATTCCGGGACCACCCGCGGCTGAGTGTCGTCCTGCACCGTGCGCCGCTGCGGGGCGGCGTACGTCAGCGAGCGGCCGTCACCGCTCGCAGCCGGACGTCGGCACGCCGCTCGGCGCCCTCGTCGGCCTGGGACTTGGCCTCCTCCAACGCGCGCTCCGCCCGCTCGACATCGATCTCGTCGGTCAGCTCCGCGACCTCTGCGAGCAGGGAGAGCTGGTCGTCGGCGAAGGAGATGAATCCGCCGTGCACGGCGGCGACGACGGTGCCGTTGCCGCTCTCACCACTCGTGCGGATGGTGACGGGGCCGGACTCCAGCACGCCGAGCAGCGGCTGGTGGCCGGGCATGACACCGATATCACCCGAGGAGGTGCGCGCGACGACCAGGCTGGCCTCGCCGGACCAGACCTTGCGGTCGGCGGCGACCAACTCGACGTGCAGCTCAGCCACTGTGGCTCCTCAGCTTGGGATGGGGAAAGGATAAGGGGTGCGGTGCGGGGACGGGTACGCCCACCCGCCCCGCCGCGGAGCACGACCGGCGCACATGTGCGTGCGACCGCGCGCGGAGGCACACAGGAGCGCCGCTGCCTCTCCCGCCCGGGGCCCTCAGGCCACCGGACGGAAGAGGAGAGGCGTCAGGAGACGCCGAGCTCCTTCGCCTTGGCCTTGAGGTCGTCAAGGCCACCGCACATGAAGAACGCCTGCTCGGGGAAGTGGTCGTACTCGCCGTCGGCGATCGCATTGAAGGCCGCGATCGACTCGTCCAGCGGCACGTCCGAGCCGTCCAGGCCGGTGAACTGCTTCGCCGCGTGGGTGTTCTGCGACAGGAAGCGCTCGATACGCCGGGCGCGGGACACCGTGAGCTTGTCCTCCTCGGACAGCTCGTCGATGCCGAGGATGGAGATGATGTCCTGCAGGTCCTTGTACTTCTGCAGGATCCCCTTGACGCGCTCGGCGCAGTTGTAGTGCTCCTGGGAGACGAAGCGCGGGTCCAGGATCCGGGAGGTGGAGTCCAGCGGGTCCACCGCCGGGTAGATGCCCTTCTCCGAGATCGGACGCGACAGCACGGTGGTGGCGTCCAGGTGCGCGAACGTCGTCGCCGGAGCCGGGTCCGTCAGGTCGTCCGCGGGCACGTAGATCGCCTGCATCGAGGTGATGGAGTGGCCGCGGGTCGAGGTGATGCGCTCCTGGAGCACACCCATCTCGTCCGCCAGGTTCGGCTGGTAGCCCACCGCGGAGGGCATGCGGCCCAGCAGGGTGGAGACCTCGGAACCGGCCTGGGTGAAGCGGAAGATGTTGTCGATGAAGAACAGCACGTCCTGCTTCTGCACATCGCGGAAGTACTCCGCCATGGTCAGGCCGGCCAGCGCCACGCGAAGACGGGTCCCCGGCGGCTCGTCCATCTGGCCGAAGACCAGCGCGGTCTGCGGGAGGACGCCGGACTCGTCCATCTCCTCGATCAGGTCGTTGCCCTCACGAGTGCGCTCGCCGACGCCGGCGAACACGGAAACACCCTCGTGCAGCTTGGCCACACGCATGATCATTTCCTGGATGAGCACGGTCTTGCCGACGCCCGCGCCGCCGAACAGGCCGATCTTGCCGCCCTTGACGTACGGGGTCAGCAGGTCGACGACCTTCAGACCGGTCTCGAACATCTCGGTCTTCGACTCGAGCTGGTCGAAGGCGGGCGCCTTGCGGTGGATGGACCACCGCTCGGTGACCTCGGACTCGGCCTCCGGCTCGTTCAGGATCTTGCCGAGGGTGTTGAAGACCCGGCCCTTGGTGACGTCACCGACGGGCACGGTGATGCCCGTGCCCGTGTCGGTCACCGGGGCCTGGCGGACCAGGCCGTCGGTCGGCTCCATCGAGATGGCGCGGACCACGCCCTCCCCGAGGTGCTGTGCGACCTCCAGGGTCAGGGTCTTGCGCTTGCCGTCCTCGGCCGGGTCGAGAACCTCGACCGTCAGCGCCTGGTAGATGTCCGGCATGGCGTCGACGGGGAACTCCACGTCGACGACCGGGCCGATGACCCGGGCAACGCGGCCCGTCGCAGCGGCCGTCTCAACAGTGGTGGTCATGGTTAGCGGTCACTCCCCGCGTTAGCGTCAGCCAGCGCGCTCGCCCCACCGACGATCTCGCTGATTTCCTGGGTGATGTCGGCCTGGCGGGCCGCGTTGGCAAGCCGCGTCAGCGACTTGATGAGTTCCTCGGCGTTGTCGGTCGCGGACTTCATCGCCCGGCGGGTGGCGGCGTGCTTGGAGGCCGCCGCCTGGAGCAGGGCGTTGTAGACCCGCGACTCGACGTACCGCGGCAGCAGCGCGTCCAGCACGTCCTCGGCCGAGGGCTCGAAGTCGTACAGCGGAAGGACGCCCTTGCCGCCTGCCGCCTCCTGAGCCTGCTCGCCCGTCTCGAGGGTGAGCGGCAGCATCCGGTTGCGCACCGGTGTCTGCGTCATCATCGAGACGAACTCGGTGTAGACGATGTGCAGCTCGTCCACGCCACCCTCGGCGGTCTCCTGCTGCACCGCCTCGATCAGCGACGCGGCCACCGTCTTGGCGTCGGCGTAGGTCGGGTTGTCCGTGAAGCCGGTGAACGACTCCCTGACCGGACGGTCGCGGAAACCGTAGTAGGCCACACCCTTGGAGCCGACGATGAAGCTGACGATCTCCTTGCCCTCGGCGGTCAGCCGCTCGTTGAGCTGCTCGGCCGCCTTGATGGCGTTGGAGTTGTAGCCGCCCGCCAGCCCGCGGTCGCTCGTGATGAGCAAAACCGCGGCCCGCTTGGGCTGCTCGGCCTCGGTCAGCAGCGGGTGCGAGGTGGCGGAGCCGCCCGCCACGGCGGTGACCGCGCGGGTCAGCTCCGTGGCGTACGGCTCGGACGCGGCCACCCTGCGCTGCGCCTTGATGATGCGCGAGGCGGCGATCATCTCCATCGCCCGGGTGATCTTCTTGGTCGCAGTGACGGACTTGATCCGCCGCTTGTAGACCCTGAGCTGGGCACCCATGCTCAGCCCTCGCCCAGCAGCTTGCCGTCCGAGGTCTCGAACTGGGTCTTGAACCTCTCGACCGCGTCGCCGAGCGTCTGGATGGTGTCGTCCGACATCTTGGCACCCTCGCGGATGCTGGTCAGCAGGCCCGACTCCTCGCGGTGCATGTAGTCCAGCAGCTCGCGCTCGAACCGGCGGATGTCCTCGACCGGCACGTCGTCCATCTTGCCGTTGGTGCCGGACCAGATGGAGACGACCTGGTCCTCGGTGGAGAACGGCGCGTACTGCGGCTGCTTGAGCAGCTCGGTCATGCGCTTGCCGCGCTCCAGCGACGCCTTCGAGGCGTCGTCCAGGTCGGAACCGAAGGCGGCGAACGCCTCCAGCTCGCGGTACTGCGCCAGGTTCACCCGGAGCGACCCGGTGATCTGCCGGACCGCCTTGTGCTGCGCCGAGCCACCGACGCGGGAGACGGAGATACCGACGTTCAGCGCCGGGCGCTGGCCCGCGTTGAACAGGTCGGACTCCAAGAAGCACTGGCCGTCGGTGATGGAGATGACGTTGGTCGGAATGAACGCCGAGACGTCGTTCGCCTTGGTCTCGACGATCGGCAGACCCGTCATCGAGCCCTTGCCCATGTCGTCGGAGAGCTTCGCGCAGCGCTCCAGCAGCCGGGAGTGCAGGTAGAAGACGTCACCCGGGTAGGCCTCGCGGCCCGGCGGGCGGCGCAGCAGCAGGGACACGGCGCGGTAGGCGTCGGCCTGCTTGGACAGGTCGTCGAAGACGACGAGGACGTGCTTGCCCTGGTACATCCAGTGCTGGCCGATGGCCGAGCCGGTGTAGGGGGCGATGTACTTGAAGCCGGCCGGGTCCGACGCGGGGGCCGCGACGATCGTCGTGTACTCCAGCGCACCGGCCTCCTCCAGCGCGCCGCGCACGGACGCGATGGTGGAGCCCTTCTGGCCGACGGCGACGTAGATGCAGCGGACCTGCTTGTCCGGGTCGCCGGAGCGCCAGTTGTCGCGCTGGTTGATGATCGTGTCGACGCACAGCGCGGTCTTGCCGGTCTGGCGGTCGCCGATGACCAGCTGGCGCTGGCCGCGGCCGATCGGGGTCATGGTGTCGACGGCCTTGTAGCCGGTCGCCATGGGCTCGTGCACGGACTTGCGGTCCATGACCGTGGGCGCCTGGAGCTCCAGGGCGCGGCGGGCCTCGGGCTCGATCTCGCCGAGACCGTCGACCGGGGCACCCAGCGGGTCGACGACACGGCCGAGGTAGCCGTCGCCGACCGGGACCGACAGGACCTCGCCGGTGCGCTGCACCGACTGGCCCTCCTCGATGCCGCTGAACTCACCGAGGACGACCGCACCGATCTCGCGCTCCTCGAGGTTGAGGGCGAGGCCGAGGGTGCCGTCCTCGAACTTCAGCAGCTCGTTCGCCATGGCCGAGGGCAGCCCCTCGACCTTCGCGATGCCATCGCTGGCAGCGCTGACCGTACCGACCTCTTCCCGCGAGGCCGCGTCCGGCGTGTACGACTGGACAAAGTTCTCCAGCGCGTCCCGGATCTCATCCGGCCGGATCGTGAGCTCCGCCATCTGGGTTCCCTGCTCTCCTTGTTGGGCCCGTAAGTTGCTGCGGGCACCGGGGGGCGTCTCCCCCGGCTCCCATGTACGGCCCAACTCGGGCCGCGTTCGTGCTTGTTGAGTTGGTTGGCGCACACGCGCCGGGTCCTGCCGCGTTCTCGGGGCTGCGGTGTGCCCGTCAGCCCGCCATCCGCCGCTGCGCCCGCTCCAGCCGGTCTGCGACCGAGCCGTTGATCACCTCGTCGCCCACCTGGACCCTGATCCCGCCGAGGATCTCGGGGTCAACGTCGAGGTTGAGGTGCACCTGGCGGCCGTACAGCTTGGCCAGCGACGCGCCCAGACGCCGCTTCTGCTCGTCGCTGAGCGGCACCGCGGACGTCACGACGGCGACCGAACGGTTGCGGCGCTCGGCTGCCAGCTTGGACAGGGCTTCCAGCCCCGCCTCCAGGCTACGTCCCCGCGGCTGCGTCACCAGGCGGGTCACCAGACGCTCGGTGGCCGGGCGCACCCTGCCGGCGAGCAGCGTGTTGACCAGCGCACTCTTCGCCGCCGGAGCCGCCGTCCGGCTGGTGAGCGCCGACCGCAGGTCGGGCGAGGAGGCCGCGGTCCTGGCGAACCGGAACAGCTCGTCCTCGACGTCGTCCAGCGAGCCGTCGCGCTCCGCCGCCACGAGGTCGGCCAGGTCGGCCAGCTCCTCGACCGCGTCGACCAGATCGCGCGGCGAGGACCACCGGGAGCGGACCATGCCGGAGACCAGATCCACGGCCGGGCCGCTGACCTGGCCGCCGAGCACGCGCTGGACCAGCGAGGCCTTGGCCTCCCCGTCCTGCGCCGGGTCGGTGAGGACCCGGCGCAGCGAGACCTCGCGCTCCAGCAGCGCGGTGACGGCGGCGAGCTCGTCGGCGAGGGCCGCGGCGTCGACCGACGTGGAGTCGGTCAGCGCGGTCAGGCTCTCACGTGCGGCGACAAGCGCCTCACGGCTCGCTCCATTCATCGGGCGGCTCCGTTGGCATGCGCCTCCGCCTCGGCGGTCTCTTCGAGGCCGTCGAGGAAGCGGTCGATCACGCGGCTCTGCCGGGCGTGGTCCTCCAGGGACTCGCCGACGAGCTTGCCTGCCAGGTCGGTGGCGAGCTTGCCCACGTCCTGGCGGAGCGTGGCCGCGGCCTGCTTGCGATCGGCGTCGATCTGGGCGTGACCCGCGGCGATGATCTCCTCACGCTGCCGCTGGCCCTCGGCGCGCATCTCGGCGATGAGCGCCGCGCCCTGCTCCTGAGCCTCGGCGCGCAGGCGGGCGGCCTCGTGGCGGGCCTCGGAGAGCTGGTCCTTGTACTGCTGGAGTACGTCGGCAGCCTCCTGCTGAGCCGCCTCGGCCTTCTCGATGCCGCCCTCAATGGCTTCACGACGCTCTTCCAGCACCTTGTTGATGCTCGGAAGGAGCTTCTTCCACAGGAAGAAGAAGACGATGGCGAATGCGATCAGGCCGATGACGAACTCTGGAATCGGCGGGATGAGCGGGTTCTGCGGAACCTCGGTCTCCGCCATGGGTACCAGGGCGTTCACGTCAGTGCCTTCCGTCGGAAAAAGGGTTCGTTCGCTCGGCCGTCAGGAACGGAAGATGAAGCCCATGACGATGCCGATGAGGGCCAGCGCCTCACAGAAGGCGAAGCCGAGGATCTGGTTCTGACGGATCAGACCGGCGGCCTCGGGCTGGCGGGCCAGCGCCTGGGTGCCGTTACCGAAGACGATGCCGACGCCGATGCCGGGGCCGATGGCGGCGAGACCGTAGCCGATGGAGCCGAGGTTGCCGGTGACGCCTTCGGAGGCGGCGATGTTGACCATGTCGAGAGCAGCGGACATGCCGTTACTTCCTTCTCTGTACGGACCGGCGGGGGTTGGCCGCCGGACAGCTGGGGGTTGTGCGGGGAGCGGGCCGGCTCAGTGTTCCTTGACGAGCGCGCCCTGGATGTAGGAGCAGGTCAGCAGGACGAACACGTAGGCCTGGATGACCTGGATGAACAGCTCGAACGCGATCATGACGATGGTCATGATGAAGGAGACGGCCGAATAGGCGATCCCGATACCGTTGAGCATGTACCAGGTCGCGATCGTGAACAGCGCCACCAGCATGTGGCCCGAGAACATGTTCGCGAAGAGCCGGACGGAGTGCGTGAAGGGGCGCACCAGCAGGTTCGAGAAGAACTCGATGACCATGACCATCGGCAGCACCGGGCCGAGGGACTTGTCGTAGCCGGTGAAGTTCTTCCAGGCGCCGGTCCAGCCCTGCCGCTTGAAGGTGAGCCCGACCCAGACGACGTAGACGATCAGCGCGAGACCGAGCGGAATCGAGAAGATGGACGTGACGGGGAACTGGGCGAGCGGGATGACCGCCCACAGGTTCATCACCCACACGAAGAAGAAGAGCGCCACCACGAAGGGGACGTACTTCTCGCCTTCCTTCTTGCCGATCGTCTCGTAGACGACGCCGCGGCGGATGAAGTCGTATCCGGCCTCCGCGATCATCTGGAGCTTTCCGGGGACGATCTTCGGCTTGGCGAAGGCCGCCCAGAAGAACCACACGATGGCGAGCGTGCCGACGAGGGCGAGCAGGATCGGCTTGTTGAAGTCGAATCCGCCGATGCTGAACATCGGCTCGAAGACGAACGAGTGGAGCCCGGGAGCCTCGAAGCCGCAGCCACTGAAAAGGTGGCAGTCGGTCTCAAAGGCGAGCATCTGGTCAGCACTCACCGCGGGCTCCTTCTGCATGGCGCATGAAAACGGCTACCTCGTTGTGTCGGCGCGGCCTGCTGCCACGGAACGGCACTGGTCTGGGTCGTACGAATCGGGGGCGGCGGCTGATCAGGGCGTCAGAGCGTCCGTTTCGTGGCGTTCGGGCCGAAACGGAGCGGAGCTCTGCCGCCGCCGTCTGCTGCGCCGCAGTTGGCAACGGACGATAGCAGTTGCTCGAACGAGCACTTATCCCGCCCCTACGTGGCACTGGCCTTCTCGCTGCCACCTGAGGAGGGCTCGACATACAGGATCTTCGCCTTCATGTGCGCCCTGCCCTGGGCGGCCACCCACACGACGGTGGAGCCGAGCAGAGTGAACGCGAAGGTCTTGGTGTCGAAAAGAGTCGTATCCCGGAAGACCACCAGCACCACGAACAGCAGGAGAATCTGCGTCGTATAGAGCAGAAGGCCCATCGCCTGAAAGAGGTGCGGGAGAGAGCGCGCTGTCCGCTGGAGGACGTAAAGGCCGAGCCCCATGAAGAGGATCACGACGAGTGCTCCGGCTGCGCCGCCGATGGCTCCCTTGCCTCCTGCGAACACGCCGCTGATCGCTGCGGCCACGACACCGGCTACGGCGGTCGGGACGGCGCAGTGCAGCAGCATGCGTGCGTCGTTCGACTGCATGTGGTGTGCTCCGGGGGAACTCGGGGAAATGTGAGTCGTCGGGTGACGAGAGTAGCCCGGCCCGGAGGGCGGACCGACCTCCCGCAGAAGCGCCTGCGCAAGCGCGGCACTTCGGTTGTCACCGGGTTTCGTGAACGGTATCACAAACTATTTGATGAGGTCTTTACCTACTTCGTGTGCCCCCGGTCACACGGAGGCATGAGTCTGAGTGCACCGGGCTGACGCCGAGCGCTATGTCTGGTATTGACGCATTCCGCTGCGGCGCGGCAGCCAACAGGGCGGGGCAGCCCCGGGTGTTGAGGCGGGTCAGTCCCGAGTGTTGATCTTCTTCGGACGGGTGAACTGCCGGCGCTCGCCCAGCGCCGTCGCACCCTCCAGACCCGCCAACGCGGGCGCCCGCTCCCCCTCATCGGCGTCCTCGTCTGCCGGCTCGGGGTCCTCACCGGGCCCCGGCGGCGTCGGGTCCACCTCGGCGGCGCCCTGCGCCTCGCGCGAGCGCCGGTAGCGGGGCGGCAGCACGCGCTGGGCCCAGGCCGGGACGCGCGGGGTGTAGCGCGGCAGCAGCAGCACGATCAGGCCCACGGCGCTGAGCAGCACGATCGCCAGCACGATCGCCAGGCTGGAGGAGCGCACGGAGAAGGCCACGGCGCCGAAGGCGATCAACGCGGCCCAGAAGTACATGATCAGCACCGCGCGGCTGTGCGAGTGCCCGATCTCCAGCAGCCGGTGGTGCAGGTGCCCGCGGTCCGCCGCGAACGGGGAGCGCCCGTTCCAGGTACGCCGCACGATCGCCATCACCAGGTCCGCGACGGGGATGGCGATGATGCTCAGCGGCAGCAGCAGCGGCATGTAGAGGGGGACCATCGTGTGCACCGCGTTCTTGACCGAACCGGTGTGCTCGACCATCAGGTCCGGGTCCACCTGGCCGGTGATCGAGACGGCGCCCGCGGCCAGCACCAGGCCGATCAGCATGGATCCCGAGTCGCCCATGAAGATCCGGGCGGGGTGCATGTTGTGCGGCAGGAAGCCCAGGCACATGCCCATGAGGACCGCCGCGAACAGCGTCGCCGGAGCCGCCGCCTCGATGCCGTAGCCGTACCAGATGCGGTAGGCGTACATGAAGAACGCCAGCGCGGCGATGCAGACCATGCCCGAGGCCAGGCCGTCGAGACCGTCCACGAAGTTCACCGCGTTGATGGTGATGACCACCAGCGCGACCGTCAGCAGCGTGCCCTGGAGCGGTGTGAGCGCCACGTTGCCGACGCCCGGGACCGGAATCCACAGGATCGTCAGGCCCTGGAGCACCATCACACCGGCGGCGATCATCTGCCCGCCGAGCTTCACCAGCGCGTCGACGCCCCACTTGTCGTCCAGGACGCCGATCAGCCAGATCAGCCCGGCCCCGGACAGCAGGGCCCTGGGCTCGTCGGACAGGGTGAACAGCTCACCGATGTTGGTGAGTTGTGAGGCCACCAGCAGGCCCGCGCACAGTCCGCCGAACATGGCGATGCCGCCGAGCCGCGGTGTGGGCTCCCGGTGCACGTCCCGTGCCCGCACGGGCGGCATCGCGCCCGCCGCGATGGCGAACTTGCGCACCGGGCCGGTCAGCAGGTAGGTGACCGCGGCTGTGACGCACAGCGTCAGCAGATACTCACGCACGGACTCCCCAGAGGTCTCGCGGGTTGCTCGGGCCCACACCATAGGCCAAGGTCGACGAGCCGAACTGCTCAGACCCACAGCCTATGACACGTGGTGACGGCCCCGAACAGTCCGCTGCCGTCCTCGTGCTCCGCCGAGGTCACCGGCACAGGGGGCCGCCGGGCCCGCGCCCGGCCGCGCCCGCCGCTGCGGGCACCCCCGTCAGCGCGGTGACCACCGGGTCGAGCGCCTGGCTGATCTCCTCGCCGACGCTGCGGAAGTACGGGATCGGCGCCCCGTACGGATCGTGGATCTCGTCCGCCTCGGGGCTGGGCGCCAGCAGCCAGCCGCGCAGCGCCGCAGCCGCCTGGACCAGCGCGTGCGCCCGCTCGACCACTTCCTCCCGGCTGCGCGCGGCCGGGAGCGTCGCGGGGTCTATGGCCCGCACCAGGCGGGTGAACTCCTTGAGCGTGAAGGTGCGCAGTCCCGCCGAGTGGCCCATGGAGACGACCTGCGCCCGGTGGTCGCGGGTCGCGGTCAGTACCAGGTCGGCGCGGACCACGTGCTCGTCCAGCAACTCGCGTCCGGTGAAGCCCTCGGCGTCCGCTCCGTGCTCCAGCAGCACCGCGACGGCGTTCTCCTCCATGGGCGCGCCCTCGTGCCCCCAGGTGCCCGCGCTCTCGACCACGAGGCCGCCGGTGCGGCTGACACCGAGCCGTTCGGCCAGGGCATGCCGGGTGAGCCGCTCGGTGATCGGCGAGCGGCACACGTTGCCTGTGGAGACGTGGAGGATGCGGAACGCGCCGGCGGCGCCGTTTATGCCGCCGGACTCGGCCGCACCACGCCCGGGTGGGGCGGTCACTACCCGGCCACCTCCAGGTCGGGAACGACCTTGCGCAGCTCGTCGGCGTCGAGGGCTCCGGCACGCAGCAGGAGGGGCACGGGTCCTGAGACGTCGACGATGGAGGAGGGCACGTTGTCCTGGGTGGGCCCGCCGTCGAGGTAGACGGCGACCGACTCGCCGAGCATCTCCTGCGCCTCGTCACACGTGGCGGGCGCCGCGTGCCCCGTCAGGTTCGCCGAGGAGACGGCCATGGGGCCGAACTCCGTCAGCAGTTCGATGGCCACCGGGTGCAGCGGCATCCGCACCGCCACCGTGCCGTGCGTCTCCCCCAAGTCCCAGGTCAGCGACGGCTGGTGCTTGGCCACCAGGGTCAGCGCGCCGGGCCAGAAGGCGTCCACCAGCTCCCAGGCCTGCTCGGAGAAGTCCGTGACCAGGCCGTGCAGCGTGTTCGGGGAGCCCACCAGCACCGGGGAGGGCATGCCTCGGCCGCGGCCCTTGGCCTCCAGCAGGTCGCCGACGGCGTCGGAACTGAAGGCGTCCGCGCCGATGCCGTAGACGGTGTCCGTCGGCAGCACGACGAGTTCCCCGCGCTTGACGGCCGAGGCCGCCTCGCGCAGTCCAGTCGCGCGATCGGTCGCGTCGGAGCAGTCGTAACGCCGTGCCATCACGGCACCTCCCTGCGTGCTGTGGCAAAACGGGGCCGGTTGTTGAGGTCGGGGTGGTCCGCGGCGTCCGCCCAGCCGCGGTCCTCGGTGAAGATCCAGGGCACCTGGCCGCCCTGCGTGTCGGCGTGCTCGACGACCACCACGCCGCCGGGGCGCAGCAGGCGGTGCGCGGCGCGCTCCAGACCGCGGATGACGTCCAGGCCGTCCTCACCGGAGAACAACGCCAGCTGCGGGTCGTGGTCGCGGGCCTCGGGCGCCACGTACTCCCACTCGGTGAGCGGGATGTAGGGCGGGTTGGAGATGACCAGGTCGACCTGGCCGTCCAGCTCGCGCAGCGCGTTGCGCGCGTCCCCGTGGTGCAGCGACACCCGGGAGCCTTCGACGTTCTTGCGGGCCCACTCCAGGGCGCTCTCGTCGAGTTCGACGGCGTGCACCCGCGAGCGGGGCACCTCCTGGGCGAGCGCCAGCGCGATCGCGCCCGATCCGGTGCACAGATCCACGATCAGGGGTTCCGCGACGTCCATGGCGCGCACGGCGTCTATCGCCCAGCCGACCACGGATTCCGTCTCGGGGCGGGGCACGAAGACGCCGGCGCCCACATGCAGCTCCAGGTAGCGGAAGAAGGCGCGCCCCGTGATGTGCTGGAGCGGTTCGCGGGCCTCCCGGCGGGCGACGGCCTCCCAGTAGCGCGCGTCGAAGTCGGCGTCGGCGACGCGGTGCAGCTCACCGCGCCCCACGCCGTGCACGAAGGCCGCGAGCTCCTCGGCGTCGAAACGCGGCGAGTCCACGCCCGCGTCGGCCAGCCGCTGGGTGGCCTGCGCCACCTCGGCGAGCAGCACGTTCACTCCGTTCCCCCTCCCGGGGCCAGCGTGGTTGTCGGCGTTTTCCGTGTCACGGGTTGCCCCCGGGCCTCACTGTGCCGCGGCCAGTTTGGCCGCAGAGTCGGCGTCCACACAGGCCTGGACGACCGCGTCGAGCTCGCCGTCCAGCACCTGGTCGAGGTTGTAGGCCTTGAAGCCGACGCGGTGGTCGGAGATGCGGTTCTCCGGGAAGTTGTAGGTGCGCACCCGCTCGGAGCGGTCCACGGTACGGACCTGGCTGCGGCGGGCGTCCGAGGCTTCCTTCTCGGCCTCCTCCTGCGCCGCGGCCAGCAGCCGGGCACGCAGGATGCGCAGGGCCTGCTCCTTGTTCTGGAGCTGGCTCTTCTCGTTCTGGCAGGAGACGACGATGCCGGTGGGCTCGTGGGTGATACGGACGGCCGAGTCGGTGGTGTTGACCGACTGGCCGCCGGGCCCGGAGGAACGGTAGACGTCGATCCGCAGGTCGTTCGGGTTGATCTCCACGTCGACCTCCTCGGCCTCCGGCAGCACGAGGACGCCGGCGGCGGAGGTGTGGATGCGGCCCTGCGACTCGGTGGCGGGCACCCGCTGCACGCGGTGCACCCCGCCCTCGTACTTCAGCCGCGCCCAGACGCCCGCTCCCGGCTCGGAGGCGCCCTTGGTCTTCACGGCGACCCGCACGTCCTTGTAGCCGCCCAGGTCGGACTCGGTGGAGTCGATCAGCTCGGTCTTCCAGCCGTACCGCTCGGCGTAGCGCAGATACATCCGCAGCAGGTCGCCGGCGAACAGCGCGGACTCGTCGCCGCCCTCACCTGCCTTGATCTCCAGGATGACGTCCTTGTCGTCGCTGGGGTCGCGCGGGACGAGCAGCAGCCGCAGCCGCTCGGTGAGCTCCTCGCGGCGGCGCTCCAGCTCCTTGACCTCGGCGGCGAACTCCGCGTCCTCGGCGGCCAGTTCACGCGCCGTGCCGATGTCGTCGCCGGTCCGCTTCCAGTCGCCGTACGCGGTGATGATCGGGGTGAGCTCGGCGTAGCGCTTGTTCAGCCGGCGGGCGCCCGCCTGGTCGGCGTGGATCGCCGGATCGGCGAGCCGCCGCTCCAGGTCGGCGTGCTCGCCGACGAGTTCCTCGACCGCCTCGAACATCGTGGTCATCCCTTTACTGACGGACCGCTTACGGAAGAACGCTTACGGAAGACGTGGGGTGCCCGGGAGGGCCGTGCACCCCAGCCGGGCGCCGGGCGCGTTCCGGGCGCCGGACCGCGGACGCGCACCGGGAGCGGCCGGAACGGCACCGGGAGCGCCGGACGCCTGCCGGGGGCACCGGACACCTGCCGGGGGGCACCGGACGCCGAGCACCAAAAGAGCGCCGGGCCGGGCTGCCCGGCACGGGGCAGCCGCGGACCGGCGCTGCGGTGTCGCTACTTCTTGGCGGTGCCGGCGTTCTTGCCGAAGCGGGCCTCGAAACGGGCCACGCGGCCACCGGTGTCGAGGATCTTCTGCTTGCCGGTGTAGAACGGGTGGCAGGCCGAGCAGATGTCGGCGCGGACGACGCCTTCCGACATGGTGCTGCGCGTGGTGAACGAGTTGCCGCAGGTGCAGCTCACCTGGGTCTCGCGGTACTCGGGGTGGATGTCGCGCTTCAAGGTCACTCCTAGGTTCGGGAGGGCACCGGGTCGGGAGACGGGTTGTTTCCCGTGAACCGGGGCCGACGATCCAGTTTGCCACTGGTTGCCGCACCCCCCAAAACCGGGGGGCGGAGCCCGCTATTCCCCGGGCCCCCGGGCGTCCCCGCACGGGGTGCCGGCAGCGCCCGGGGGCCGGGGAGAGTCCGCCGCCCGGCGGCCTCTCAGCGCCCGGCCGGCTCCTCGGCCGCCGCCTTGGTGGCCTTCTTACCGCCGACCACACCGCCTATGTCGGTCTTGTCGCCCGCCGATCCCTTGGTCGCCGACTTCGGCACCGGGTTGTCGTGCCTGAGCGCCCGCCACACCTTGTCGGTCTTGGAGTCGATCTGGACCACCCGGTTGGGGTTGGCGGGGTCGTACTGGACCGGCAGCGTCGTCATCTGGATGTCGTCGGACTTGATGCCCTTGAGCATCTTGGCCATGCCGGTCAGATCGCCGACCGAGTCCAGCTCCGAGTCGGTGGTGATCGCCGAGGTCGCGGTGTCGGCCAGGTCGTAGAGCTTCTTCGGGCTGCTGAAGACTCCGATGCTGTTGACCTGGTCGATGAGGGACTTCACGAACGCCTGCTGGAGCTGGATGCGCCCCAGGTCGCTGCCGTCGCCGACGCCGTGCCGGGTACGCACCAGACCGAGCGACTGCTCGCCGGTGAGCTGGTGGGTGCCGGCCTGCAGGTTGAGGTGGCTGTTCTTGTCGTGGATCGGCTTGGTGGTGGTCATCTTGACCCCGCCGAGGGTGTTGATGAGCTTCTTGAAGCCCGCGAAGTCCACCTCGAGGTAGTGGTCCATCCGTACGCCGGAGAGGGACTCGACCGTCTTGACCGCGCACGCGGGGCCGCCGACCTCGTAGGCGCTGTTGAACATGGCCCGCTGCGCCGGAACGGTCTTGTTGCCCTCCGACGCGTCGCCCTTGCACGCCGGACGCCGCACCAGCGTGTCCCGGGGTATCGAGACGACCGACGCCTTGTCGTGCTGCTCGTTGATGTGCAGCACCATCGCCGTGTCCGAGCGGGCCCCGCCCTGGTCCTGGCCGTACTTCGCGTTGTCACCCGCACGGGTGTCCGAGCCGAGGACCAGTATGTCCATCGAGCCGTTCGGCACGTCCTCGGGCCGGTCCGTGCCCAGGGCCGCGTTGATGTCGACGCCGGAGATGTTGCCGTCCAGCTTGAAATAGACGAAGCCGAGACTGGTACCGCCGAGCACGACCGCGCCCGCCACGGTCCAGGCGGCGGCTCGCATGGCGCGCCGACGCCCGCTGCGCGGCCTGCGGCGACGACCCGTGGCACGTATGCCCCGGGAGCGGCCTCCTGCCGCCGTGTCGCCCTCGTAGCTGTCGCCCGCCATTGTCACTTCCCTCAGTCCTGCTCGTGGCGTGTGTCCTGTGTGGACGCTTGGTCCTGTGTGGACGCTGGGTCTCGCCGGAAGGGTTGCACAACGCGTCACCACGCGCGTCGGCCGCGCACGGCGGGACAGCGGCGCACGAACGGGCCGACACCTCGCCCCTGGTCCCGTTTTACCTGCGACGACGTCCCCACGCCCGCCGAGCCGACGCCGCCGGGCGGCGCAGCGGGTCTGTGGGCAAGCTCTCAGCGCCGCGGGGCCCCGCTCCGAGCGGCCAAAACAGACGGCGAGGGCCGTTCCACCGTACGTGGTGGAACGGCCCTCGCCGTGATCCGTCCGGGCGACGCCCCGCACAGGGGCCCCGCGCCGGCGCCCGTGGACCTCAGTCCTGGCCGTTGGGCGTCGGGGTCGTCTTCTGGATCTGGAGCAGGAACTCCGCGTTGGACTTCGTCTGCTTCATCTTGTCCAGCAGCAGCTCGATGGCCTGCTGCTGGTCCAGCGCGTGCAGCACCCGCCGCAGCTTCCAGACGATCTGGAGCTCGTCGTTCGCCATGAGGATCTCCTCCTTGCGGGTGCTGGACTGATCCACGTCCACCGCGGGGAAGATCCGCTTCTCGGCGAGCTTCCGGTCGAGCTTGAGCTCCAGGTTGCCGGTGCCCTTGAACTCCTCGAAGATGACCTCCTCCATCCGCGAGCCGGTCTCCACCAGCGCCGCGGCGAGGATCGTCAGGGAGCCGCCGTCCTCGATGTTGCGCGCCGCGCCGAAGAACTTCTTCGGCGGGTACAGCGCCGTGGAGTCCACACCACCGGAGAGGATGCGGCCCGAGGCCGGCGCTGCCAGGTTGTAGGCGCGGGCGAGGCGGGTGATGTTGTCCAGCAGGATCACCACGTCGTGGCCCAGCTCCACCAGTCGCTTGGCACGCTCGATGGCGAGCTCGGCGATGGTGGTGTGGTCCTCGGCCGGGCGGTCGAAGGTCGAGGAGATGACCTCGCCCTTGACCGACCGCTGCATGTCGGTGACCTCTTCAGGACGCTCGTCGACGAGGACGACCATCAGGTGGCACTCGGGGTTGTTCCGCGTGATCGAGTTCGCGATCGACTGCAGCACCGTGGTCTTGCCCGCCTTCGGCGGGGCCACGATCAGACCGCGCTGGCCCTTGCCGACGGGCGAGACCAGGTCGATGATCCGCGGGGTGAGCTGGTTCGGCTCCGTCTCCAGACGCAGCCGCTCCTGCGGGTAGAGCGGGGTCAGCTTGTTGAACTCGGAGCGGCCCTTGCCGTCGTCCGGCGACATCCCGTTGACCGAGTCGAGGCGGACCAGCGCGTTGAACTTCTCGCGCCGCTCCCCCTCACGCGGCTGACGCACCGCACCGGTGACGTGGTCGCCCTTGCGCAGGCCGTTCTTGCGGACCTGGGCGAGCGAGACGTACACGTCGTTGGGCCCCGGCAGGTAGCCGGAGGTGCGCACGAACGCGTAGTTGTCGAGGATGTCGAGGATGCCCGCGACCGGGATCAGGACGTCGTCCTCGGCGATCTGCGGCTCGAAGTCCTCACGACCGCCGCGACGGCCCCTGCGGTCCCGGTAACGGCCCCGGCGCCCGCGGCGGCCACCGCCGCCGTCGTCGTCGAAAGCCTCGTCCCGGCGGCCACCGCCGCCACCCGACTGGTTCTGCTGGTTGCCGCCGCCGTCGTTCTTCCCGCGGTTGCGGTCACGGTCGCGGTCGCGGTCGCGCTGGCGCTCCCGCTTGGAGGGGCGGTCCTGCTGCTGCTTGCCCTCGCCGGAGGGGCCGCCCTTGCCGCCGTCCTTGTCGGACCGCTCGGCCCTGGCGTCCTTCTCCGCCTTGGCGTCCTTGCCGTCCTGCTTGCCGCTGTCACCGCCGGACTTGGCGTCACCGCGGCCCTCGGCAGTGTCGGCGGCGGACTCGGCCTTGCCGCGGCGCGCACGGCCGCCCTCCTGGGCCGCCTTGGCGTCACCCTCGGTCTGCCCGGGGATGTCGATCTGCTGCTGGCCGCCCTGCGGCTGCGCACCCTCGGCATCGCCCGTACGGGTCCGCGAGGTCGCGCGGCGCTTGGGCTTCTGCTCGGCGGCGGGCTCGCCGCCCTCGGTGGACTTGGCGTCCTTGGCCGCCGCGTCCCCCGCGCTCTTGGCGTCCTTGCTCTCCTTGCTGTCCTTGCCGTCGGCGGGCTTGGCGCTCTTGCCGTCCTTGTCGGAGGCGGCTTGCGAACTGCCGCCCGCCTGGCGCTCCTTGATGACCTCGATCAGCTGGCTCTTACGCATCCGGGCGGTGCCCCTGATGCCGAGGCTGGAGGCGACCTGCTGGAGCTCGGCCAGCACCATGCCCTCGAGCCCCGTGCCGGAGCGCCGACGCCTGGGTGCGGCACCGGAGGCCGCAGGCGCGGCGGAAGCGTCCGTAGCGGCGGGCGCCGCGGCACCGTCGGCTGCGGTATCGGCGTTCACGCCCATCAGATCGGTGGTGTCGCTCACGAAGGGTCCTTCCCTGGAGCGGACGTCGGCCAGTCTGGCTCGGCGACCGGTTGTGCTGTCCGGCTGGAGTCCTGTGCTGGGGGACTTTGCCGGGGCGGTGGTCCCGCCTCGATGTACGGCGGGGAGATCAGTACGTGGGTTCGGCGTGAAGCCTCGACATGGATGTCCTTCACGTCGGCTCCGGAGCGTGTTCGCCCCTGCCCGACAGTGGTCCGAGCAATACGGGGGGCTCCTGGAAGAAGAGGTGGCCCCTGCTGGGGCTGCCAGGGGAACACGCAAGCACCGCACTCCTCGAACCATCGCACTTTTCTGTGCGAGGTCCACGAGACTGCGAGTGCAGACTTGAGGTTAACACTACCGGATCCAACAAACATTCCCCCTCTCGAAGATCCGCAACCCGGTGTCACCGGGGCTCGCTGCCCGATCCTCCCGGCGCCTGTCCCGCACCCCCGGTGACCGGACCACCACCGGCGACGGCGCCGCTCCCGGTGCCACCGCCGGAGCCGGGAGAACCACTCCCGGGGCCCGTGGCCAGCGGCAGAACGCCGGCCCCCGCGGCGTCGAGGGCCAGCCGGTTCGCCGTCCAGCCCTCGCCCGCCAGCCTGGAGACCTTCTCGGCCTCGCCCTCGTCGGCGGCCAGCGCGAGCACCGTGGGACCTGCCCCCGAGATGACGGCGGGCACGCCCTCGGACCGCAGCCGGCCGACCAGGTCGGCGCTCTCCGTCATCGCCGGGGCGCGGTACTCCTGGTGCAGCCTGTCCTCGGTGGCGGCCAGCAGCAGCTCGGGGCGGCGCGTCATCGCCTCGACGAGCAGCGCGGCACGCCCCGCGTTGAAGGCCGCGTCCACATGCGGCACGGTGCGCGGGAGCAGCCCCCGCGCGGTCTGCGTGAGCAGGGGTTTCGCGGGGACGAAGACCACCGGGACGAGGGACGCCGCGGGCTCCATCCTCACCGCCCTCGCCGCCCCGCCGTCGGTCCACGCCAGCGTGAAGCCGCCGAGCAGACAGGCGGCCACGTTGTCGGGGTGGCCCTCGATCTCGGTGGCCAGCTCCAGCAGCGCGGAGTCGTCCAGACGGGCCTCACCGCCCGTGGTCACCGCGCGGGCCGCCAGCACGCCCGCGCAGATCGCGGCCGAGGAGGAGCCGAGGCCGCGACCGTGCGGAATACGGTTCGCGCACACGATCTCCAGGCCGCGCGGCTGCCCGCCCAGCAGGTCGAAGGTGGTGCGCAGGGAGCGGACGAGCAGGTGGTTCTCGTCGCGGGGCAGCGTCTCGGCGCCCTCCCCCGCGATATCGATGTGTACGCCGGAGTCGGCGACACGGACGACCACGTCGTCGTAGAGCCCCAGGGCGAGGCCCAGGGTGTCGAAGCCGGGGCCGAGGTTGGCGCTGGTGGCGGGGACGCGCACCCGGACGGCGGCGGCGCGGAAGGCGGGACCGGCCATCTTCCGATGACACTCCTTGGTTCGGTTTGCGGAGCACCCCCGACCGTGGCTGCGCCGGATGACCGTGGCTGTGCCGGACAGGCCACCGCACCGCACAAGTCCCGCTGCGGGGACGTTACGGGGGTCGGGGTGAAACTCAGCCTATCGAAGGTGGGTTCACTGACGACATAGGGCGCACGGGAGGCGCACGATGCGTGTCGCGAGCCTCTTCGTGCTTCCGCACGGTATGTCCGTGCAGAGCGTGCGGGGCGGGTTCGCGCCCCGCACGGCGGAGGCCGCCGCGGGGGCCCGCGTGCCGCCTGCGCGGTGCGGGCCGCGCCCGTACGCCGGGCGAGGCCGCGTCCGCACGCAGGCGGGGCCTCGTCCGCACGCGGGCGGGGCCGCGTCCACACGCGGACGGGGCCGCGTCCGTACCCCGGACGGGGCCGCGCCCGCACGCCGGGCGAGTCCGCGTCCGTACGCCGGGAGCAGGGTCGCGCCCGCATTCCGGGAGCAGGGCCTCGCCCGTACCCCGGGCGGGGCCGGGGCGAGACGGGGC
>NZ_JASKYT010000269.1:0-11275 GCF_041028275.1 Streptomyces sp. PU-14G | reverse complement strand
GTGCGAACGCGGTGGTGCACGGACGCGTTCCCGGGCGGGATTTCGAGGTGCGCGTTTTCCTGGAAGGGGAAGGGGCGACGGGAGCCGCTGCCGTGCGGGTCGAGGTGTCCGACACGCATCCCTCGCTGCCGGTGCGCCGCGCCCCGGACTCCGTGAGCGAGGGCGGGCTTGGGCTCGTCCTCGTCGACACATTGGCGTCGTGCTGGGGGGTGCGGCCCAGGACGGGCCCCGGGAAGACGGTGTGGGCCCGGGTCGAGGTGGCGTGCCCTGCCGTTCGGGTCGGGGGCGGCACGTAGGGCTGACCTGACCGGGCCCCGGGGCCCGGGGCCCGGGGCCCGGTCAGGCGTGCAGGTCGCCGTGCTGGACGGCGATGACGGTGCCGGAGTCCCTGGCGTCGTTGGTCTGCTCGAAGAGGACGGTACGGCGCTCCTGCGGGAGTGCGGCGCCGACCTCGGCGGCCAGTCTGGCCAGATCCTGGCGGCAGGAGGAGTCCCGCTGCAGGAGAGCCGTCAACTCCAGGGTCCACACGCCGAGCAGTGCCCGCCGCACGTCATCGGGTGCCGCGGCCTCGTCGACGAGGGCGGCGTTGCTGTCGAGTTGCGCCGCGATCGCGGCGCGGCGGTCCGGTGTCTCGTCGCGGTGGAAGAGCCGGAGGACGGCTCCTCTCGTGTTCTGCCACAGGTCCGTCGCCATGGCCGCGACGACCGCCGCGGCGCCCGCCTCGGCGAGGGCCGTCAACTCCTGGGTCACGAACGCTCCTTCACTGCCCGCGGGGCCCGCGGGTGAGGTGGATGTTCTGCGTACCGTTCTGCGTCGCGTAGACGACGCCGTTGCCGGAGGCCCGGTTGATCATCTTTCCCGGGGCCGGGGCCGTTTCCGGAAGGGGTGGGGCCTCGTCGTCCGGGGCCGTGCCGTCGCGTCCGGGCGCCTGCGCGGCGCCCGCGTACCCGGGCAGGTGCAGCCAGGCGTCCGCGGTGTACTCCTTCTCCGCGAGGGCGATTCTGTCGAAGGTCTCCGGTTCGATGCCGGGGTAGCCGTGGCGCACCGTCTCGTCGTAGAAGTGCTGCGAGACCAGCAGCGAGGCGGTCACGGTGTCCGGGGCCGCGTCGAGGGCGGCCCGCGCCTGCCGGGCGTCGAGCATCCTGGCGAGGACTTCGAGGGGGCGTCCTGTGACCTGCCCGTCCTGGCCGAGGCAGACGTCGCCGGCGTGCAGCGCGACGCGGACCCGGATGCTGGTCAAGGGCCCCGCCATGCGGTTGTGAGCGCGCAGGCGGACGGCGAGTTCGGGGAGCAGCGGGTGGATCAGCCGCCTCTTGCGGACTCCGGCGGGCGCGGTGATCCGGAAGCCGTCGCCCAGGTCGTCACGCAGGCAGGCGTCCCAGTCGATGCCGCTCTCTTCGAGGGCCTCGCGCAGCGACTGGCGCAGCACGTCGCGGATCCGGTGCAGCGCCACGTTGCCGCGTGCCGCCGAGTGTGCGATGTCCACGGCCAGCAGGGCCCGGTGTTCCAGTCTCGGTTCCATGCGTCCTCCACGGCGGCAGCGGCGGCTCCTCACGTTCCCGTGTCCGCCGAGCGCCACGATGCACGGTGGGCGGTGCCCAGATCCCGTCGCCGTACGGGATTCGGCCGAAATTCGCGGGGCGGGTTGTCGGAGAGACCCCACCCGCGGCGCGTCGCGCGGCGCACACTGGTCCTCCGGCGCGCACTCCCGCGTACGGCGGAGCACGCGGGGATCGAAGGAGCCCGACGGACCAGGAGCCGGGCAGAAGGCCGGGCAGGAAGCCGGCATTGAGCCGAGTGGGAACAGGCGAGCGAGGGGGGCACGTGGGGGACGCAGGCACCTGTGGGAACGCCCGCGGTGGACGGTCGCGTGCGGGCCCTCGCTGGCCCTCGCCGAGCCTGCTGGGCGGCCTCGCCGGCGCCGCGCGCGACCACCTGCTCACCCTGGGCGTGCACGCCAGGTACGAGGCCGATCGCGTCCTCATCCGCGAGGGGGAGCCGTCCGGGTTCGTCCTCGTCCTGCTCGGCGGCGTGGTGAAGGTGACCGCGCGTACCCATGACGGGCGGGACGCGCTGCTCGCGGTGCGCATGGGCGGCGACCTGGTCGGCGAGTTCGCCGCCGTGGACGGGCGTCCGCGCTCGGCGACGGTGGCCACGTGCGGGGCCGTGGCCGCCAGGCTCGTCACCCGTGGCGACTTTCTGGACTGCATGCGCCGGGAGCCGCGGATCGCGCATGCCGTCAACGCCTCCATCGTGACCAAGCTGCGCGCCGCCAACAGGCACCGCATCGACTTCGCCGGGTGCGACGCCGGTACCCGGCTGGCCCGGGTACTGCACCAGATCGCGATGACGTACGGGGAGCCGCAGGGCGCCGGAGCGGTCATCCGCTGGCCCCTCACCCAGCCGGAGTTGGCCACTCTCTCCGGTGCGGCGGAACCCACCGTGCACAAGGCCCTGCGCAGGCTCCGCGAAACAGGTGTGATCTCCACGGGGTACCGGTCCGTCACGGTGGAGGATCTCGCCCTGCTGCGCAGCGTGGCGTTCGCCGCCCCCTGACGTGACGTGACGTGGGTGGCGTGGGTGACGTGACGTGGGGTGAGGCGACCCGGGGGACGTGCGGGGGAGGGGGCGGTGGCCGCCTCCGAGGCGGTCGTGGAGGAATCGAGCAGAAACCGTCGTGTGACGGGATCGCCGCACCGGGCCGTTCCTAGTGTGGCGCACGGAGACCGAGGGGCGAGGACACGGCCGCGTCGACGCGTGGCCAGTAAAGGCGGTGGTGAGGTCATGGAACAGCCGGAAGACACGAACGAGGCGGCGACCACCGGCCCCAGGCAGGACGGTGACCGTGACCCGGACCAGGCGGCCGGGTACCGGGTGGACGTCGGCGGCTCCGCGAGCGGGCCGGTGATCGCGGGCCACCACAACGTGGTGGTGGACGCCCAGCACGGGTCAGCCGTCACCCTGCTGATGGCGGGGCAACGGCCCCGGCCCGTACGCCGGGACCGCGTCGAACTGCTGCCCGGGCGGCGACACACCCCGCTGGGCCGGAACGCGGAACTGGCGGCCCTGGCCGACGCCGTCGGCTCCGGCGGCCCGGTACTCCTGTGGGGGCCGCCCGGCGTCGGCAAGAGCACCCTGCTCCGCCACGCCGCGCGCACCCTCTCGCCGGGACCCGACGGCGTGCTGTTCCTGTCCGCCGCCCACCGGGAACCCCGGGACCTGGCCCAGGACATCTTCGAAGCCTGTTACGACACCGACGGGTACGCCCCCTCCAACACCGAACTGCGCCGCCTGATGGCCGGTGTGGAGGTGACGGTCTACCTCGACGACGCCGACCTGACCGCCGCGCAGTTACAAGAGCTCGTGGACGCGGCACCCGACGCGACGTTCGTCCTCACCAGCCGCGAGCGGGTACTGCTCGGCGCGGGCACGGCACTTCGGATCAAGGGACTGGACCGCGCCGCGGGCCTGGAACTGCTGGCCCGCGAACTCGGCCGCCCCGCACCCGAGGAAGCGCAGGCCACCGCCGAGCTGTGGCAGGCCACGGAGGGCGTGCCCCTGCTCCTCCTGCGCGCGGCGGCCCTCGCCCGGCGCGACGCCTCCGGCAGCGTGCTGCTGCCGCGGCCCGGCGCGAGCGCGGAACTGCTGCCGCTGCTGCTCGACCAGCTCGACCGGGACACCGCGAACGTGCTCCGCCTCCTGGCGACACTGGCCGACGCCGAACTGGCGCCTGCGCACATCAGCGCACTGGCCGACGTGCCCGAACCCTCCGCCGTGTGCGGACGCCTGGTGAACCTCGGCCTGATCACGGCCACGGGGGGCGGGTACCGGTGTGCCGCCGACGTCGTACCGGCCGTGCGGGAGCGCCACCCGGAGCCCTTCCCCGCCGAGCGCCTGTGCGTCTACTTCGCGCGGTGGGCCGCGCAGCCGTCCACCCCTCCCGCCCACGTCGCCGACCACGCCGGGGCCCTGGAGCGGGCCGCCGAACTGGCCGAGCAGGCCGGGCGCTGCGACCTGACCGTCGACCTCGCCCGCGCCGCCGCCCCGGCCCTCGCCCGCGCGCTGCGGACCGACGCGTGGGGGCGGATGCTCGACATCGGACTCGAAGCGGCCCAGCGCACGGGCGACACCCGCGCCGTCGCCTACTTCACCCACGAGAGCGGCGTGCGGAGCCTCGTCACCGGCCGCCGTGTCGTGGCGGGGGTCCTGCTGGCCGAAGCCGTGGTGCTCTGGCGCCAACTCGGTGACCACGCCGGCGCCGACGCCGCGGCGGGCGCGGGACAGTACGCGCCCGCCCCGCCCTCGGCCCCCTCGGCACCCGACGGAGGCGCCGCGACCTCCCCGAACGGCGACGCCGCCCCGCACGGCGACGCGGGTTCGGTGGGCGACGCCGGCTCGTACGGTGACACCGGTTCGTACGGTGACGGCACCGCGGGGCAGGCCGGAAGCGGCGGCGGCTCCGGCTCCGGCTCCGGCTCCGGAACCGGTCCCGGCTCCGGCTCCGGCCCAGACGGTTCCCCCGCGGACAGCGGCACGGCCCCGGACGCCACCGGGGCTCCCGACGCCACCCCTGACAGCGGCCTCACCGCCGACCCCGGTCTGACCGACCACCCGGCGGCTCACACGGGGGAGTTCGCCCAGGGCCCGGCCGGTTCAGGGCCCGCGCCGGACCCGTCCAGCGCCACGACGGCGCAGGTACCGCCCGGCGCGGGCGAAACAGGCAGCACGGCAGGCGGCACAGCGGGCAGCACGACCGGCAGCGCGACCGGCGGCACAGCGGGCAGTACCCATGCGGGTGCCTCGGCCGCGACGGGGGCCGCGACGACGGGCGGCGCTTCCGTGGGAACGGTGGTGCTGACGACGCTCGCCGTCGTCGCCGCCGTCGCCATCGGCGGGGTCGCCTACAACAACCACCAGGAGTCGGAAGCGCGGAAGGACCTGGCCACCCTGCCGACCCCGACACCGGCCCGGGACACTCCCACGCCCGGGCTGGACCTCCCCACCCGCGACGCGCCGGACCCCACACCGAGCGAGGAGACCACCGAGCCGCCGGAGCCGACGTTCACGCGGGAACCCGACCCGGAACCGACCCCGACCCCTACCGGGCTCGCCGGGACCTGGAGAGACAGCCAGGGTGACGTCTTCTCGATCTCCGAAAAGGCACCCGGGGTCTACACCATGAGGATCGGCGCCTGCGGTGGCGGTTTCACCACCGCGGAGTTCAGGGGCGGCAACGGCACCTACCGCGGGAATCCGTCGGTGTCCGCGCACGTCAACGGGTCGTGCGCCCGTATGGACCTCAGCGCGACCATCACCCTGGCCGGTGGCGAGGACAGCGACACCGGCCAGTACACGAAACAGCTGCGTGCGGGCTCCTCGCAGAACGTCCAGTGCACCACCTGTGGGACACGAACGATCACCCGCCTGCGGTGACGCCGGACGCCTTCTTCCGCCCGCTTCCTCCGCCTTCGATGGGAGACACCCATGGCACCCCCACCAGACAACCGCTACTCCGTCCGGATCGGCGGTGACGCCTCCGGCCCCGTCGTGGCAGGCCACGACAACCACGTCGAGGTCCAACAGGCCCCGGCTGCCGACGCGTCGGCAGAGGGCGGGAACACCCCGAACACCCAGACCAACACGGCGAACGACAACGCCAGCGTCTACACCGTCATGAACGGCGAGCTGCACATCCACCAGACCGAAGGGACCGACCGGGCCTAGTGGTCGTCGCAACACCGTACGCCCCCGCTCCGCGAGGAACGAGGTCACCCGGTCGATGAACTCGTCCGTCCGCTCGAAGAGCACCACATGTCCGGCGTCGAGCTCCGCGTACGCGCTGCCGGCGATCGCCTCGTGCAGGGCGTGGCTGTGCTCGACCGGGACGGTGGCGTCTTGGCCGCAGCCGATGACCAACGTGGGCGCCTCGATGCGCGGCAGTAGCGCGTGGACGTCTACGCGCAGGTTCAGGTCCACGTGGCGAAGGGCGCCCGGCGTGGGCGGCAGATGGGGAATCAGCTGCCGACTGGAGCCAGGAACGACGAGACAGCAGCTCGTGACGGGTCGGTGACTCGACCCACTCAAGGCGTGGCGGGGCACCGCTCAGTGTCAGGGCGTCAAGGTGCCGGCCAGGATGCGCAGTCCCGCCTCCCGGTCGCCGGCCCAGGTGTAGGCGGCATCCGCGCTGCGTATCCGACCCCACAGGAGCAGTACCAGCTGTTCCGCCGTCGCTGTGAGCGTGGCCACGGCCCTGCCAGGGCCGTACACCCATGACGTTCCGGTGTCCGTCGCGTGCAGTCGCAGGGCGTGCTGCGGGCGCTGGGCTCGTCCCCGAGCTACCTGCCGGGGCGCCATCGTGTCGAAGACCTCGGCCACGCCTTCGCCGGCCAGGACCGCGTCGAGCGGTCGACTGTGGCCCAGTGCGTTCTCGGCATCCCAGCGGTGAATGAGCGCCTCCAGCGCACGGCGCCGCTGCCAGAAACCCACCGTGTGCGGCGGGTGGAAAGTCCAGGCGCTCGCACTCGGGTCGGTGTCGAGGGCCCTGAGTAGAGTCTCCGAACTCTCCTCGAACCACCGCAGGAACGCATCGGGATCACGCGGAGCCGAGGTGGCCTCGTGCCCGCCGCGCTGCTCGGTGACTGCAGCCGCCGCCCACAGATTGGAGCTGCCCAGGTGCTCGGCCAGGTCGCGGAGCGTCCACTCGCCGCAGTGTTCGACGGGTACAGACAGATCACCATCGAGGCATGCGCGGAACGCGTCGAGTTCGTTGCGCAGGTGCTGCAGCAGAGATTCCGAGTCCATGACCAGCGAACCTAACCCAGCCCACTGACGTCGTGCCCCGGACCCGCCCCGTCGCCTACTCCGCTGGTGACCACGGAGCGGAGCGCAAGTGCGCGACGCTACGCCGGTCACGGGCCCCTGACGGCCTGTCAGCCGCCGTGCCCACCGCGACCATGGAGACGATCACCCAGCCCGGGTTCGGGTCCAGCTCCTTGGTGAGCCCCTCCAGATCGAAGGCCCGGAACTGGTGGACGGCGAGTCCCATAGCCTGGGCCTGAACAGTCATGTGGGCGATGGCTTGGCCGAGGTCGTAGTCAGCGAATTCGGAGTAGGGCAACTGTGTGTCCTCAACGTGCCGACGCGTCAGCGTGACGACGAGCAGGCTCGCATCCGTCGCCCAGCGGGCCGAGCTCGGCGCAAGGTGAGGGAGCACCCGGTCATGCTCCGGCTCACCGGGCCTGCCCATGAAGAAGCCCCACGGCTGTGAGTTTCCCGCCGACGGTGCCCACCGCGCGGCTTCCAGCAGCAGTTCGAGGGCATGGTCGTCGACCACTGCCGACGGATCGAACCGGTAGGGGCTGAAGCGCCCGGCAAGCAGTGGGTGTATGCCGCTGGGCGGCTCATGAGGATGGCGCACGTTCCGCTGCAACCGGCGTCCGTGAGTGCGTATTCCGGCCGGTGCGGGCACAGACACCGGCCACGCCAGGCGATCTGTCAGAGCGCAGATCAACGAGGGGAAGCCCGCACATTGCTCATCCTCGATGCGCGCCCCAGTCGGTGGCCCGGCGCAGTGGCCCGGAAAACCCCTCCACCCCGTGAGTAACTCCAGTCCAATCGTCTGTCATTGGCTCTGTTCGTGAGGGCCAATCCGCACCACACTGCTGTCTCGGCAACGGCTGCTGGGCGGGCCGTGGCCGAAGGAACGGCAGGCGAGGAAGGATGAGTGCGATGGGGGACGGGTGCGACCTGAGCAGCAGAGCCGAGCTCACGAGGCCCGCACGCGGGAGCGCGGGGCGGCTCGTCGTCGGCGTGAGTGGCTCGCTCGCCAGTCTCGCGGCCCTGCGCGCCGGGGCGCGTGAGGCGCGGGCGGGCGGCCGGACGCTGGTGGCGGTCCTGGCGTGGGAGCCGCCGGAGGGCGAGTCGGCGTACATGCTGCGCCCGGACCGGGCGTGGGCCCGCCACTGGTACGGGGAGGCGCGGGCACGGCTGGAGGCGGCGTTCGACGAGGCGTTCGGCGGCGATCCGCCCGGGGTGCGCACCGTCGGGCGCCGCGTGGTCCGCGACCAGCCGTGGCGCGCCCTGTGCACGGTCGCGGACCGGGCGGACGACCACCTGATCGTGGGAACGCGCGCCCCCTCGCGCGCCGTCTTCGGCTTGGGGGCGCGGTACGGTCCCACCACCCGCAAGGTGCTGGCGCGGGCGGGGTGCCCGGTGCTCACCGTCCCCGCGCCCCGCTTCCCGCGCCACTACCGCACCATGCTGCGGCGCGCGAGAGCGGACGACTTCCGCTGCCTGCCCGCGGGGTGAGGCTCAGGCGGGTTGCAGCGCGCCGGTGAACTCCCGTACGACGGCGGTGCAGAAGGCGGGCAGATCGTGCGGGCCGCGGCTGGAGACGAGCCGGTCGTCCACGACGACCTCCTCGTCGACGACCTCGGCGCCCGCGTTGCGCAGGTCGGTGCGGATGCTGGGCCACGAGGTGAGGCGCCGCCCGCTGAGTGTGCCCGCCTCGGCCAGGGTCCAGGGGCCGTGGCAGATGGTGGCCACCGGCTTCCCGGCCTCCATGAACTCCCGCGCGAAGCGCACCGCGTCGGGGTCGGTGCGCAACTGGTCCGGGTTCATGGTGCCGCCCGGCAGCAGCAGGGCGTCGTAGTCCCGCACGGAGGCGTCGGCCACCTGCTTGTCCACGGGGAAGGTGCCCGCGGGGTCGATGTCCATCTGGCGCGCGTTGATCTGACCGGTGTGGAGGGAGATCAGCTCCGTTTCCGCGCCGGCGCCGTGCAGCGCGCCGCGCGGCTCCTCCAGTTCGACGCGTTCGACCCCGTCGGTGGCGAGAATGGCGACCTTCTTGCCGTGCAGTTCCTCGGTCATGGTGTGGTGTCCCTCCGCTGTCGGTGCCGGCTCCGTGTCCGGCGTCCGCTCACCACAACAGGCTCCCATCCGGCTGCCCAAAGGTGTCAAACGGGACGAAACGCGCGAGCGCCCGGCCCGTGTCACGAGCCCGCCCGTGTCACCGGGAGCCTGCATGCGTCACCGCGAGCCCGCATGCGTCACCGTGAGTCAGCCGTCGAGGGCGCGGTGCAACAGCCCGGCCAGGGCGTCGGGGAGCGGCGCCGCGGCGTGGGCGGCGGCCCGGGCGCGGCCGTCGGTGCGGGCCCAGTCCCACCAGTGCTGCAACGTCTCCCCGTCCAGCCGCTCGGCGGGGATCACGGCGGGCCAGTCGAGCGCCCGTGCCTGGGCGCTGACCTTCGCCCCGCCCGCCACGGGGTCGACGGCGATGACGGGCACGCCCACGCGCAGGGCGAGCACCAGCCCGTGCAGTCGGTTGGTCACCACCAGGTCGGACCGGGCCAGGAGGGCGTCCACCTGCTCGGGAGTGGCGCACAGCCGCCAGTCGCGGGTATCCAGCCGCGTCTCCAGCGGCAGCCGTGCGCAGTCGTGCGCCCCCAGCCAGGCGGTGAGGCGCCGCACCGTCTCCTCGTGGCGGCGCTGCCCCGCGTACTCGTGCTGTCCCGCGGTCAGCACGGTGGCCACCACGCAGGGCGGCTGCCGGGGAGGCCGGGTGCCCGCCGACAGGTCGGGCCTCGGGGCCGTGGACGGTGACCCGTCCCGGGCGATCACCTCGGCGAAACCGCGCACGGCACGCGACCCGGGATCGATGACGGAAACGCCCACGGCGAGGCGGCGGCAGTGGGCGAACTCCTCGTGCAGCGCCTCGACCTGCGGGCCGTGCAGCGGCCCGCAGACGAAGACCAGCACGTCGTAGCGTTCGGGGCGGACCGTGGCCAGCGAGAGCTCGCCTGGCCGGAAGGCCGGGCTCCACGCCACGTCGTACGCCAGCCCCACCTCGCGTGCCACGCTTTCGACGCGGCGCAGCGCCAGCACGTCTCCGGCGGTCGCCTCCCCGTCCTCGAAGCTGAACCACCCCGCGAGCAGCGCCCGTCGGAAAGTCACGGCGCTCCACCCTCCCCGCCCGCGGGGGGCGCGGCGGTCGCGGGCACCGTTCCCTCCGCCGCGCCGCACGCGGTGACGGCACCGGTGCCGACCCCGCCGCCTGCCCCCGCACCGTGCGCACCCGAACCGTTCCCGTTCGTCGCCTTCCCGCCCCTCGCGTTCGTGCCCGTCGCCTTCCCGCCCGTCGCGTCCGCGCCCGGCTCCCTGGAGTCCGTACCGTGCGGGGCTTCGTCGCCGGGCAGCCCGGGGCCCGGGTCCTCCAGCCGTGCGCAGGCGTGCAGCACGTCGGCCGGGTGCAGCCGCAGCAGGCGGGGGTCGGGGGAGGTGCCGTGCGGGTCGCCGGGGCGCGCTCCTTCGCCGGGCCAGGGGCGCCACAGTGCCCGGTGCCTGGGGTGCGGCGGCGGGCCCCACAGCGCGGGGGAGACGGGGCCGAACAGGACGACGGAGGGGGCGGCGAGAGCGGTGGCGAGGTGGGCGACGCCCGTGTCGCCGACCACCACAGCGCGGGCCTGGGCCACCAGCGCGGCCAGCAGTTCGAAGGGGAGCCCCGAGGCGCCGCCCGGTACCGCGCGCGCCGGGAGCCCGGCGCGCGCGGCCACCTCGTGCGCCAGTGCGAGTTCGCCGGGGCCGTGCGTGATCACGACCTCGTCGCCCCGCGCCCGCAGTTCGCGTGCGACCCGCGCGAACCGTGCGGCCGGCCACCGCCGTGCGCCCGCGTCGGCACCCGGGTGCACCAGCACGGCGCCGGGCGCGGGCGAGGGCACCTCGGGACGGCCGAGCAGCAGGTCGTCCGGGTCCGCGGGGATGCCGTACCACCGCAGCAGGCGGCACCAGCGCAGCCGTTCGTGCTCGTTCTCCCGCCAGGCGGGTGCCGAGTGCTCCGCGTAGGCCAGCAGGCGTGCCGGTGCGCTCGCCGCGAGCGCGTCGCGGCTGGGCGTGCCGTTGCCGTGCAGGTCGACGGCCAGCCGGGGTGGCGGCCACGGCCAGGCGAGTGCGGCGGGGACCTCGCGTGCCGAGCCGCCCGCGGGCAGCAGCACGTCGGCGACCTGGGCGGCGCGCGCCGCTGAGGCCAGCCAGGCCGGTGCCGCCAGGACCAGTTCGTTCTCCGGTTGGGCCCGGCGCAGCGCCCGCAGCGCCGGTACGGCGGTCAGCAGGTCGCCCAGCCCCAGCGCCCGCAACACCAGCGTCCTGGGCTCTCCGGCCCGGACCCCGGCCCCCTCGCGGAGAGCGATGGGCCGCTCCTCGCCACCCTGTTCGGGGGCCGGGTCACCGACGGGAGGCCGTCCCACCGCGCCGGGGCCGCTCCCGCTCACGACTCCACCCC
>NZ_JASKYT010000268.1:0-11907 GCF_041028275.1 Streptomyces sp. PU-14G | reverse complement strand
CCGTGGTGCCCCGCCCGGTGCTGACCCGGCGGCAGGTGGAGGGGGTCCCCCCCCCCCCCCCCCGTGGCGGCCCGTCGAACTCGTCCTGCGCACCGGGTCGGGCCCCCTCCAGCTGCCCTTCCTCCCCCACCCGTTGCCGTCGACCGAGGTGACCCCGCCGGCCCCGCGGGCCGCGGACACTCCTCGGCAGGAGCCGACCGCGCAGGACAGGGCGTCCCGGCAGCGGACGGCCGCGGTCAGGCGGCTGACCACCCCCGTGGTGCCCCGCCCGGTGCTGACCCGGCGGCAGGTGGAGGGGGTCGCGCGCAGGCTGGCCCAGACCCTTCCGGCGAGCGCGCTGCGGATGCAGCGATGCCTCAAGCTGGTGGCCGGCCTGCGGGACGTGCTGTACCCCGGCGGGGTGCGCGCCGCGGGCAGGGTGGACGACACGGCGGTCATCGTGGGCCCGGACGCGGCGGGGACGAGCCTGGTGGCCGGGACGGGCTGGCGCCGGGTGCGCGCGTGGGACGCGGTGGCGCGGGCGGTGGCGGACGCCGGGCCTGGCGCGGTGGCGTTCGTGCTGGCACGGCGCCAGGGCGGTCAGCTGGGGCACGTGTGGGCTGCGTACAACCTGGGCGGGCGGACCGGCGTGGTGGCGGTGGACCCGTCGGCCCCCGAGGGACGACGGGTGTCGGCGACCGCGCCGGACCTGGCCCCCCTTGAGGCGCGGGCCGTGGTCGTCGACCGGGGCGGGCGCGTCCTGGAGAACGCGCTGCCCGCGTTCACCGAGTCCTCGTCCACGGCGCACGCGGTGGTCGAGAGGCCGACAGGACGCGACTACGGCGCCATCGGCCTGGAGGCCGAGGAGCGGTACATCCTGAGCGTCCAAGGCGAGGTGGGCGGGGGGATGGTGCTGGCGTGGGGGCCCGGCCTGGTGCTGGTGACCGACAGCACGCCGTTTTGGTATCTGCCCGACACAGAGGAGTACTTCGACTTCGCCTCCGGGCAGCCCGAAGTACCCCCGGGCGCGACCCCGCCCACCGTGCGGAGCGCCCGCATCGGGGAGATCGTCGTCGGGGAGATGGCCACCGTCCCCGGCGAGCGGCGGCGGTCCCCGCGGGAGGGGATGGCCCAGTTCGACCAGTTGCGGCGCCGCCTGCGGACTGCGAACGACCACCCGGACGGGCTGCCGCTGGCAACCCTCTTGGCGGACATCCCCGGCTGGGAGGCCTCCGAGCTCGGTACGCGCACCACGGTCCTTCCCCAGCGCCCGGGATACAACGGCCGCATCTACGTGCAGCTCACCGACGGCGTTCCCGCTGTCGGCCTGCGGGGGCTCCAGGACCTGGCCATGCATCGGCTGATGCTGCCGGAGAACGAACCGGTGCTCAGGGCCGGGAGGGACTACGGCCGCTGGCTGTCGGGGGAGTTCGTGCGGCACCTCACCGGCTCCGAGGTGCCGGTGGAACTCCTGCCGTTCCTGACGGCCGTCCCGGACGTCGACAAGGTGTGGGGATACGGCTGGCTGCTGTTCGGTCATGTCGCCGCGCTGCCGGTCAACATGCAGAAGACGGTGAGCGGCACGAACGCAGGGCTGACCAAGAACATGCTGTCGGTGGCGTCCCGGCACCCGTTCGACCGGACGCTGCTGAGCATGGGGACGCGGATCCGCGAGTTCCTCGACGGGAACCATGACGGGATCACCGACATGACGGTCACCATGCTGACCCAGGTCATGACCGTCTACCAGGAGACGGCCGGCGAACCGTTCCTGGAGGGCTTCTTCGACACCGTCTACGAGGACACACCGACCGCGCGCGAGCACCTCACCGCCGCGCTGACGGGGCGGACGTCGGAGGGCAAGCCCGTCGGCCAGTACGAGTCCGTCGGCATGGAGGACTACCGGAAGCTGGACACCGACAAGGGCCGGCTGGCGGTCGCCCTGCTCCTGCAAGAGCTGCGGCACTACGGGATCAGCATGGGGCTGATGTCCGACGAGGAGATCCGCGAAGTCTTCGCCGAGCTCGCGGAGTTCGGCCGGACGGCCTACCAGCGGGCCGTCGAGTCCGCGGTTCCGCTCTCCGACGCGGTGCTGCGCGACGCCGTCCAGCGCGTCCTGACCAACACCGTGGTGCAAGCCCTCGCCCCGTTCCTGGCGATGGCCCGGGACGGCGTGGCGGTCGCCGACGGCCCGGCCGCACAACTGCTGTCCCCCCACGAGACCCACACCCTCGCGGAGGCGCTGGGCGCCTACGCCCTGGGCACCCCGCTGCCGGGCGGCCTCCGTGAAAAGCTCGACGGCGCGGTCCGCTCGGCGAACGACCTCCTCGCCCGTACCCCCCGCGGACACCGCACGCGGACCCGGCAGACCGTCGAGGCCGCGCGCCGCGCCCTGCGCGTCCTCGCCGACCCCGTGCGGCTGCCGGCGCCGATCCGCTGGAACAGGGACATCCCCGCGCTGGACGGGACGCGGGTGCCGGTGGACCAGGTGGCGCGGATGAAGCACACGGAGCCCGAGGAGGGGGACCCGGTGGGCTTCTCCTCGCGCCCGGCCCAGGAGTGGGACGGCCGCCAGAACTCCTACGGCCTGCTGCCCGAGATCACCACGTACACGTCCCTGCTGTGGTCCCAGCAGTACCAGGGCCCCGGCGGGCTGGTGGTGCCGGAGAGCGCGCCCCAGGAGCTGCCGTTCGGGGAGGCGTACCTGGTGGGCCTCAGCGGGAACGCCGCGACGGCCCGGCTCGGACTGCTGGACGGCACGGGCAAGGAGTTCGACTACGCCGCGGTCCTGGACTACCTCTTCGCCGCCGACCCCGACCTGATCGCCCTGGACGCGGGGACCGCGGCCGTCGTCCTGGGCGCGGACGTGGCGGGACCGCCCCCGCACGACCCGCTGGAGCACCCGCTCGCCGGTCAGCTCCTGGCCACCGCCTGGGGCCGCTGGGTGTGGACCTCGGGGCTGGGCCAGGAGCCGGGCATCGTGCCCGGCGACGGGCACGCCGGACCGCGCTTCCGGCTCGCCGAGGGCGACTGGTGGGCCGGGTTCCGCCCCGAGCCCTCGTCCGCCCAGCTCGCCCGGCTGGCCCAGCGGTTCACCGGCGACCGGCAGCGCGGTACGGACGTGCTGCGCTGGGTGCGGGCGATCCGGCTGGTCTACGGGCCGCTGCTGGAGGACGGCACCGCCGCCTTCGAGGCACTGCTGCACGGCTTCCGGGTACTCGACGCGGTGCGGGCGGCCCAGGGCGACCGCACCCCGCTGACGTGGCTCAGCCTGCACGGCGTGGTCGCCGCGCACGCCGGACCGGCGGCCGGGTCCCCGTTCCCGCAGGCGTTGCCGTTCGCCATGGTCTCGGCCGCCGGCCGCATGGGCACGCACCTGGAACTGTCCGGATATGCCCTGCCCCAGCAGTTCGCCGCCCTGCGCGCCTGGGAGCGGGGCGCGTACGGGCCGGCCGGAACGGCCCTCACCGCGCAGGGCCCCGGCGGCGTGCCGGTACACGGCTGGTTGAGCGGCGCACCGGCGTCCTTCGCCTCCACCGGCGACGGCGCCCAGGGACCGCAGCCGACCCTGCCCGCCACCCCGACCCTGCCCGCCACCCCGGCGACGTCCGCCGGGCCCGCGACGGCCACCGACCCCGCGACGTCGGGTGCGTCCGTGGCGTTGGGCGCGTCCGTGACATCCGGTGAGTCCGTGACGTCAGGTGCGTCCGTGGCGTCGGGTGCGCCCGTGACGCCCGCCGCCCCCTACGACCCGGAGGCGCACTACGACACGCTCGTACGGAGCCTCTACGGGCAGCCGCACCCGGGGGCGCGGGAGGCGCTGCGGCGGCTCAACGCGCTGCGGGCGGGCGTCCCCGCGCTGCGCGGCGGTCCGCTGGACCTGGACGCGCTCGCGCGGTATGTGCTCGCCCTTGAGCCGAACACGCCCGTCAGCCTGGCCGAGTACACCGAACTGCTCCGGCTGGCGTCGGACCCGGCCACGGCGCACGCCACCCGTCTCGCCCAGCTCGCGGCGGTCCACCTCCAACTGATGGGTGCGCTCGACGCCGGCGTGCGCTTCACCACCCCGAACGGTGTCAGCGGCATCAACTGGACCGGCAGGCCGCTGAACGTGCCCCTCGACGTGGACACCGTCCACGAGGCCGTCCGGCAGCCGGACGGCACGGTCGCCCTCGACGCGCCGGCTTCCGCCGGGTGGAGCGGCGGGCCGACACCGTACGTGCTGCTGGCCACGAGCGACCTGAAGACAGCCACGGTGCGGGGCCGCAACGGGTTCGTGCGCAAGGTGCGCCGGGAGGTCGTCGTCGAACTGCTCGCTCTCGACCCGCTGCTGAACGGGCTGCCGAGCGGCGTCCCGCTGCTGATGCTCCTGTCGTTGGCGGCGGCCGGGGACACGCGGTTCTCGCGCGGCAGCGCCGCCGTGCTCGGCCGCGAAGTGTGGTCCGCCAGTGGCTTCGTGCTCTTCGGCTTCGCGCCGGACCAGCCGGGCCGGCTGGGGATCGGCATCGACATGTCTCCGGACCAGGGCATCGTCGGCGGCTGGCTGCTCAGCGACCCCACCGTGGCGCCCGGGCCCGCGCCGGGGGGCGAGGAGTGGGAAGAGCGGGTGGTCTCCCTGCCCGTCATCGGGCGGGACCACCGCTCGACCGGGCATCTGTCCGTCCCGCTCACCGAGGACCCCGCCGTTTTGCGCCAGCGGGCCCTCCTGGCGCTGCACCTGGCGAAGATGACGCACTTCGTCCACTACGACGCCGCCACCCACTCCGTCAGCGCACCGGTCGAGCTGCCCTGGCGGCAGGACGATCCCGGCGCCGAGCCGTACTTCGAGATCAAGCACGGCGTGCCCGGCGCGACCCTCTGGTCGGTGTCCGACGGAACGGTCACCACCAGCGGTGGGCGGTCCACCGGTGCGCTGGGGCGGCGGCCGAGCCTGCGGGCCAAACGGGACCGGGACCCCGTCGCGAAGATCTCCTGTTTCGGCGCGGAGCCGGGCGGCATGGGATTCCTCGGCACCTTCGGCCCGCAGCCCTACGTCCCCGATCCACTGGCCGTCGCCTCCGAGGCCCAGGAGAGCGCCGACGACACCGGCGGCAAGCGCCCCATGACGTACGCGGCCCGGCGCCCGATCCTGTCCCGCATCACCACCCCCGAGGGCGCGTTCTTCGCCGTCGGCAACGACCCCCGCGGGGCCGAGTTCGGCCTGGACCGGGCCCTGCCCGAACCGGCGGGGGCCGCCCTGGACGACCGGGCCCGCACGGCCGGACTGCACCACGGACCCGGCCCGGCCCCCGAGCCCGTCCGGGAGCGGACGCTGCGCCTGATCCGGCTGCTGGGCACCGTCTTCGGCGCCCGGATCGAGCGGAACGCCACCGACTACCCGACCTTGCTGCGCGGCGCGGGTGCGCTGGAGCGGATGCTGCACAACGACCCCGTACTGCGCCGCACCCCCCTGTTCACTCTCGACCTGTTCGAGCGCGTCGCGGCGGCCGATCACGCGCAGCACGCACCGCACCGGAAACTGGGGCGCAAGGCCATGGCCGAGGTGCTGTGGCGGGCCGCGGACCGGATCGAGCGGGCCCCGGACACCGAGTTGGCCGCCTACGTCCCGCTCCCCGTCCTGGTCGACAACGTCTCGACGCTCATGCGCCGCCCCGACCTGGACCAGCTCGCCGCCCGCACCCTGGGGCTGCCCGCGCACACGCCGATCGGCGACGTGGAGCGGTCGCGTCTGCTGTGGGCCCACGTGAAGGCCGACGAGGTGGTGCTCCGCCTCCGCGCCAGCGGTGGTGAGCAGGAGGTGAACAGGTTCGCCACCCGGGTCCTGCACCTGGCAGCGCCCGGTCCGTCCCCCCTCGCCGCCCTGCGCCAGCACCTGCTGCTCGCGGTGGCCGGCGGGCGCGACCCCCGCGTGCCTCGCGAACTGGCCGAGGCCCACCTGGAGACGAACGGCGCGCACGCGGCCACCACCCAGCTCCTGGCCGCGAACGACGCCTCGGTGATCGGCCGCGACGTCACCGGCCACCCGGCCGGCACCCTGGACGTCGACCTGACGGTGCTCACCCTGCTGCGGCGTGCGTCCGACGGGAGCCTGGTCGCCGACTCCTCGGTGCCGGCCCCTTGGTGCGCCGGGGATCCGCAGGCCCCGCGGCCCTGGCTGTACCGGGCCGACCGCCGCGACGATGCCCGGGTCGAGGTGCGCGGTCTTCCGGCGCCGCACGAGGAGATCGCCGAGCTGATCCACCGGGACCACACGACCGGCACCCTGCCGCTGCACCACCCCGTCGTCCTCATGGTGCCCCGCTCCCGGCCCCGCCCCGGCGAGCCGGTCGTGGACAGCCTGCCGGGCCAGGGCGCCTCGCTGGTGGGGCGTGGGATGTGGGCCGCGTACGGCACGCCCACGTTCCACACCGATCCGGCGACGGGGAAGACCACCGTCGCCCTGGAGCCGGACCCCGCCGGCAACCCGCTGACGGCGGCGGACTTCGGCCTCGTACAGGTGCGGGACGTCCGGCCGCTGCCCCCCGGCTACAGGGCCTTGCCGTCCGCCGCCACCGTGCCCACCACCACCATCACGGCAGCCCCTGCGGCCCCCGCGCCGGGGTCCGTCACGTTCGGAACGCAGGGTGGGCAGCCGCAGCCGCAGCCGCAGCCGGAGCAGTCGGAGCAGTCGAGGGCGCCGGAGCCGGCGCAGGAGTCGCAGGGGGACCGCGGGGAGGGCCGCCGGGAGGTCCGCGCCCTGCCGTCCCCGGCCGCCGAGCCGGGCGCGGCGACGGGCCACGACGCCGCCCGGCCGGGGGACACCGCCACCGTCGCGCCGCATCCGGCCGAGGTGCCAGGCGACGTCTTCGGGCAGGCGCTGACCCGACTGCGTGCGGCCGGAGTGGAACTGCCGGTGGCCGAGGAGGAGCTGCGCTCCTGGGCGGCCAAGCGGGTGACCGTGTCCGACCTGCCGGACGCCGCGGCCCTGCCGCCGCTGGCCGACGACCTGGAGGTCCCCACCGCGAAGCTGACCGCGGCCGATGTGCTGCTCACGCCCTCCCAGGAGTTCGAGGCGGTCCTGCGGGACCACAGACTGCCGGTACGCGACCTCGCGCTCACCCCGGACGAGCGTCTGCGGCTGCTGGCCGTGCTCGACGGCGACCGTGGCCTCGATCCCGCCGCCGCGCTCGCGATCGACACGGCACTCGCCGCGGCCGTCACCCGGGAGCTGGGCGTCGCCCTCGCCGGACCGCAGCCGGCGGACTCTCCCCTCTCGCCGCGACTGACGGCGAAGGTCGGCTTCGAGCTGGAACTCGGCGACCTCACCGTGCCGTTCTACGCCCGGGGCGTGGTGCTCTTCCGCGGCAAGGGGTGGCGTCTGGAGACCGACACGCCCGACGATCCGCCGTACACGCGGTCCAACCTGGAGTTCGTGCTGGACCCGGCGTCGGACATGAGGCAGGCCGAGGACGCCCTCCGCGAGCTCATCGGAATCGTCGGGCGCATGCGCACCCTGGCCAAGGCCGCCCCTGACCACCGGTTCCAGCTCTCCGACCTGTTCGCCTCGGCCCCGGGGCAGGGTCCCTCGGGGCTGATCCAGGACACGACCGTCACGGTCGGGAGTTTCCGGTGCGGGGCAACGCTCCAGTCCACGTACGGGACCGGCCTGGAGGACCTCGGCAAGACGGTCGGCGATCTGTTCGCACCGGCGGAGGCGGAGAAACTCCAGCAGCGGGTGTCCGAGGTCGAGGAGTTCTTCGACCGGGAACACGGCCGTCGCCTGTCGCCACGCGCCCGTGGTTTCGTGCAGCTGATCGTCCTGTACCTGGAGCGGGCCGGGGCGAAGCAGGGGCCGATCAAGGCACGGGTCATCCGCCGCCATGTGGTGGCGGCCTTCCCCCTGATGAGCCGCAGCGACTTGTGCTCCGTCCGCGACGAACTGCTCAGTGACGACGAACGCCGCGACATCGACGCGCTGCTGCTGAGCCGGAGTGGCCAGGAGATGCCGGACCTCATGCGGGCGCTCGGCCACGACCCGTCGGACCGGGTGTTCCGGGAGCCCTACGAGGACAAGGACAACAATCTCAACGAGGGGCCCACCCGGGTCGACTGGCTGCACTCGATCGTCCACGGCCGCGGCGAGGGGCCGTTCAAGAAGGACCTCCTCTCGCCCCCGCCGGGCTTCCCCCTGCACACCGGCGACCTGGACGCGGACTTCGGCATGGGCGCCATGGGCGTGGACCCCGAGAACGGCCTCCTGCTCTTCGAGGCACGCGTCGCCCCCTACCGCCCCTCGTCCATTCCGCTGAACGGCATCGCGCTCCCCGTCCTGGCACGGGAGTTCATGACCGCGATGAGCCGCAACCCGGGCCTGACGCGGGATGACACCTGCGCCGCGCCGTGGCCTGAGGCCGTTCAGGAAGCCGTCGGGCTCGAAGGGCTGCGGGGTTCGCTCACCACGATGATCGGCGGCGTCCGGCGGGCCGGGGCGCAGCCCACGGCCATGGCCAGGCGGATGATCGGCCGCGGCTTCGGCAGCTACCGTGAGGACATCGAGGCGGCTTTGGCGGGTGCCGAGTCCTCGGCGCTGCCGGGCGCCATGGTCCCGCTGCGCGAGGTGTACGAGAAGGTCCGAAGGCTGCAACGCGAGTGGTCGTTGCAGTCCGATGAGATCCCCCTGGCGCTCGCCGAACTCGAAGCGGCACTGGAGGCGTTCGAGGCGGCGCTGTGGGATGCCGAGGACCGAGTCGGCCGCACCGGCGCGCCTGCCGGCAGCGCCGGAACGCCGTAGGAGGAAGGGAGCATGTCGGGCGTGGCCCCTCCCTCAGGAGAAGCTCAACTGGTGGACGAGAGGCCGCGCGGGCATGTGATGATGCGGGTACCTGATCTCCTCGATCAGTTGTCCGAGGTCCGGAAGCCGGCCTTCCCGGATTCCGAGCCCCGGCGGCCCCGCCCGTCCCGGTGCGCGCATCATGTACCGGGGCATACCGGGGCATGGGTTGCTCGGGGGCGTGGCGGGCTGCCGGGCGGCCCGCGGGGGCGCGTCCGTACCACCGACCATGCCGGGCATTCCCAGCAGCGAGCCAGCCGGCCCAGTAAGCGAGGACAGCATGAGCGATAACGGCGCTTCCGCCGCGGTCACCGGATCCGGAACGGACGAGCCGACGACCGGCCCCGCGGAGGCCGGAGCGGACGAGCCGACGACCGGCCCCGCGGAGGCCGGAGCGGACGAGCCGACGACCGGTCCCGCGGAGGCCGGAGCGGACACCGTCGCGGCACCCGCACCGCTCGCCGGTGACGGGGCGGCGGCGCCGACCGGGATATCCGACGACGACGAGGTGCCGGAGCCGCCGGAGGAGTTCGTCAAGGCGGCCAAGCTCGCACCGAACCACTGGCTCTACCTGACCGACCCCGCGTGGCAGGGCGAAGGCCCGCCGCCGGACTGGGCCGTGGTGGGCCAGTGGCGCTCCGACGACGACGGCGAGATCGTGGAGTGGCAGGACAACGAGAACTACCAGCCCTCCCCGCAGGCGCTCGGCTGGCCCGAGCCCGAGGACGACGTCGACGCCGCCATCCAGCTCGCCACCACCGGCTACGGCCCGGCGGAGGACGTCACCGCCGCCCTGGCCAAGGCGGAGGTGGCGGTGCTGGTCACGGCGGGCGGCGAGCCCGTCAGCGCCTCGGCGCCGGACGGCACGGCGGTGGTCCCGATCTTCACCTCACCCCTGTATCTGCACGCGGCCGGACGCCTGGGGTTCGAGCGGGTGCGGGTCCCCGCGCTGCTGGAGCGGCTGCCAGAGGAGCACAGCCTCTGCATCAACAGTTCGGCGCCGGTCAGTATGGTGATGACCACGGAGGGCCTGGCGGATCTTCTGGCCGCCGCGGCCGAACTGCCCGAGGGAGAGGCCGGGGGCGACGAGGCCGGGGGCGAGGAAGCCGCGGGCGAGGAAGCCGGGGCCGCGTGGCCGACGCCGGCACCCCGCGAGGGCGCCGCCGCTCCGCAGGTGGCCGCACCCGCCGCGACGGACTCCTCGGACACCACTGACGGCTCTCCAGACTCTCCGGCCCCTGACGCCCCTTCGGTCGCTCCGGATACTCAGGAGGCCCCCGACGCCGATGAGGGGAAGAACCGGTGAACCCGCGGCTGACAGCGCGCGTCGTCGCCGGCACGTTCCCCGGGTCAGCTGTGACCGTACAACTCGGCAGGGGTCAGCCGCGTCTGAACTTTCGAGGCAGTGCGAGCATCCAACGTGTAGAGCGGCGCGAGCATCTGAACGTGTAGGGCAACGCGGGGGTCGCCCACCTCAACGTCCGGCTGGAACTCAGCCGGACCATGTGCGAAGGGAGACGACGTGAGGCGTTCCGGCGGTGGCCGGTCGTGGTGGTTCGGCGGTCGGGGCAGGGCGGAACGGGGGGCCGCGCGGTCCACCGCGCCCGCCACCTCGCCCGAGGGGGCCGGCGCCACCGGACCGGGGAGCGACGCGCCGTTGGTCGCCGAGGAATACGGCGCGTTGGTTGTGCTGCGCGCGGCCCACGACACCACGCTCAGCCAGACCGACATGGACGAACTGTCCGACCGGTTCGGCGCCGAGCCGGGCATCACCACCGTGGTCACCGGCACAGCGGGACCGGACGGCGCCCCGGCGGACAAGTTCTGGCAGCGTCTGAGCGAAGTGTTCGACACCCTGCGCGAGACGGGCTCCCACACCGTACGGCTCGTCATGTCCGGCGCGGGGGAGGAACTGCCGGAACGGCCGTCCGTGGCCCGGCGGGTGGCGGACGCCTGGGAGCTGGAGGTGATCGCCCCGGACGGTGAGGTCGAGATCGTCCCCGGCGGCTCGCTCTTCGTACGCCCCGATCGGCCCCGGACACGCGGCTGGTGGAGCTTCTCGCCCGGGGTGCGGCCGGTGGCTCTGGGCACGCGCCAGCCGGCGCCCGCGTGGCAGGACGGAGTCGAGCAGGTGCCCGAGCGCACCGGCAGCGGCTGCGTGATCCACCAGGTCCCCGCGGGGCTGCTGGCGCGTGCACCGCACGCGACGGAGCCGGAGCCGGGAGACCTGTGCTACTCGGTGCCGGTGGACCCCCGTGGACCGACCGTCCTGGTCGGGGTCCCGGGGGGCGGAGACGTCTCGGCGTCCGACGTCGGCGAGGTGCTCAGCGCGCTGCCCCCGGCCCTCCGGACCGAAATCCGCCTCGCCCCCGGCAGTTCCCGCGACATCCTGCGCACCGGCCAGTCGGCGGCCGACCTGCTCGGCAGCGAGGTCGTGGTCTACACGGGCATGCCGTTCCTCACCCCCGGCGGACGCGGCACCGCGCGGGCCGTGCTCGTCGGAGCCGACGGCGCCCCGCTGTGGCGGCCGTTCGTGGACGCGGTGGTGTGTGCCCCGGCCCGCGAGGGCGAGCCCGCGCCCGCTCCGCGGCTGCTCCGGTGGAACCCGCCACTGCCGGGCCGCGGCGACCTCGGACACGGCATGGTGCCGCTTTCCGACCGATGGCGGATCACGGGGACCCGGGCCGGTCTGTGGATCACGGACGCCGACGCGACGGACGAGGACGCGACGGACGCCGACGCGGCGGTACCGGCCCCGGTGTCCCGCGAGGTGGACGCCGAGGGCCCGGCCATCGAGGTCGGCCGCCCCGGCGAGGAACTCGACGCCTCGCTGTGGCCCGAACTGTCCCGGCTCCTGTCCAGCCTGGGCGACGACGTCCGCGGGCGGGCGCGGCTGTACGTCCACGGCAGGGCTTCGGACGGCGGCCACGCGTTGCGTGCGCTCGCGGCCCAGCACGGGGTGCGCGCCCGACGCCTCGCTGTGGCCCGAACTGTCCCGGCTCCTGTCCAGCCTGGGCGACGACGTCCGCGGGCGGGCGCGGCTGTACGTCCACGGCAGGGCTTCGCACAGCGCCCCCGCGTTGCGTGCGCTCGCCGCCCAGCACGGGGTGCGCGCCCTG
>NZ_JASKYT010000267.1:0-10009 GCF_041028275.1 Streptomyces sp. PU-14G | reverse complement strand
CCTCCACCTACTACTACCGGCAGATCTACTGCTGCTTCTTCCGCGACAAACACGGCATCACCGCCCTGGAGACCATCGGCACCGACAACGCCACCTTCGAAACCGACTACCCCCACGTCGACTCCACCTTCCCCCACACCAAAGACATCGCCCTCGACCACGTCGCCGGACTCGACCAGACCACCATCCACAAACTCATGCGCGGCAACGCCATCCGCATGCTCGACCTCGACCTCACCTAACGGACCACGGCTGATGGACCTGACCTACACGCCCGAGGAGGAGGAGTTCCGGGCCCGGCTGCGCACCTGGCTGGCCCGGGAACTGCCCACACTGCCGCCCCGCCCCGACCCGCTGGACTGGCCCGCACGACGTGCCTACGACATGGACTGGCAGCGCCGGCTCCACGACGCCGGATACGCCGGCCTGCACTGGCCGAAGGACGCGGGCGGACAGGGCGCGACCCCCACCCAGCACCTGATCTACCTGGAGGAGACGGAGGCGGCCGGAGCCCCCTACGTCGGCGCCGGATTCGTCGGGCTGCTCCACGCCGGGCCGACCATCGCCGCCGAGGGCACCGCCGAACAACGTGCCCGCTGGCTCCCTCCGATCCTGCGCGGCGACCAGGTGTGGTGCCAGGGGTTCTCGGAGCCGGACGCGGGCTCCGACCTGGCCTCGCTACGGACCCGCGCGGTACGCGACGGTGACCACTACGTGGTCACCGGCTCCAAGATATGGACCTCACACGCCGAGGTCGCCGACTGGTGCGAACTGCTCGTCCGTACCGACCCCGACGCCCCGCGCCACCGGGGCATCACCTGGCTCGCCCTCCCCATGGACGCGCCCGGCGTCACCGTTCGGCCCCTGCGGACGCTGGCAGGCTCCACGGAGTTCGCCGAGGTCTTCCTCGACGAGGTGCGGGTGCCCGTCACCCACCGCGTGGGCGACGAGAACGACGGCTGGCGCGTCACCATGGTGACGCTCTCCTTCGAGCGGGGCACCGCCTTCGTCGGCGAGGTCGTCGCCTGCCGCCGTACGCTGCGGCTGCTCGCGCAGCACGCCAGGAAGACGGGCCGCTGGGACGACGACGTGCTCCGCCGCAGGCTCGGCCGGCTCAACGCGGAGTTCACCGCACTGTGGCGGCTCATCCAGTGGAACGTCAGCGAGGCCGCACACGGAATGCGCAACGGCGGCACAGGCATACCCAAAGAGGGCGGCTCCGTCTTCAAACTGCGCTACTCCCACGCCCGCCAGGAGCTGTACGACGCGGCAGCCGCGGTCCTGGGCCCCGACGCCCTGGACCTGGCGCAGGAGTGGACCCGCGAACGGCTCTCCTCCCTCTCGTACACCATCGCCGCCGGCACCTCCCAGATCCAGCACACCATCCTGGCCGAGCGCATCCTCGGCCTGCCGAGGGGACGGTGACGGCACTCCATGGACTTCCGGCTGACCGACGACCAGGAGGCGCTGCGGCGCGGCATGCGGGAACTGCTCGACCGGCACTTCGGACACACGGCGCTACGCGAAGCGGCCAGCGCCGACGCGGACCGCACCGCGCCCCGACAGGGGCCCACGCAGAGGCCTGTGCAGCGGCCCACGCAGGGACCCGCGCAGTGGCCCATGCAGGAGCCCGCGCAGGGGACCGATCCGGTGGCGGGGTCCGCCCCCGTGCCGGGGCATGGCCCGGAGCGAGGGCACGCCTCAGCGGCGATGGGGGAGGAGTTGGCGCGGCTATGGGGGGAGTTGGGGGAAGCCGGACTGTTCTCGCTGCGGGCGGACCAGAGCGCGGGCGGAGTCGGCCTCGGCCTGCCCGAAGCGGTGCTGCTCTTCGAGGAAGCAGGCCGCGCACTGTTGCCGGGCCCGCTGGTCGCCAGTCACCTGGCGGGAAGTTGGGGGCTGGTGCCCGGAGCGGCGGAGGGGCAGGTGGTGGTGACGGCGATGGACGCGCGGCCGTCGCCGTTGGAAGCTGTGTCGTCCCCTGCGGGCGCGGCCCCCGGCGGCATGCTGGTGGAACACCTGGACGCGGCGGACGCCGTGTTGGCCGTGGGGGACGGCGAGGTACGCCTTCTGGAGGCCACGGGCAGAACGCGCGGCGAGACCGACAACGACGGCGAGGAAGCGGGCGGCCTGCTCGCCGCCGAGCCCGTTCGGTCGGTCGATCCGCTCACCCCGCTGTACCGGGTGGCCGGGCGGCCGTCCACCGGAACCCGGACGCCCCGAGACCGCGAGGGAAAGCGGCTGGGGGGATGGCGGGAGGAGCGACTTGGGGGGCGGCTGGAGGAGTCGCTAGAGGCATGGCGGGAGGAGCGACTGGGAGTGCGGTTGCCCACGGCGGACGGCGACGTGCTGCGCCGTGAGGCCGGTGTGCTCACGGCAGCGCAACAACTGGGCAGCGCCCGCCGCACGCTGGAGCTTGCCGTCGGATACGCCAGGGAACGCGAACAGTTCGGGCGGCCGATCGGTACCTTCCAGGCGGTGCAACACCTGTGCGCGGGGATGCTGGTGCGCGCGGAAACGGCACGGAGCGCGGTGTACGCAGCCGCCGTCACGCAAGGGGATGAGGAGACGTGCGCCGCGAAGCTCCTCGCCGACGAGGCCGCCACGGCCAACGCCCGCGACTGCCTCCAGGTGTACGGCGGCATGGGCTTCACCTGGGAGGCCGAGGTGCATCTGCACCTGAAGCGGGCCTGGTTGCGTGCCGAGCAGTGGGTGACCTCGGTGGCCGCTGAGGAGAGACTGGCCACTGCCCTGCTGTGACCGTTTCGCAGGCCTATCCGGCCTATGCCTTGCATACCCCTGTATCCGCCGAATACGGACGGATGGTCCCCACTGCCATGGAGGAGAACACGTGAACAGTGGTGGTTACACAGGGTCATGCGGGCTGTCTCGTGAGGCGCGCCTCGCCTGGGGCGACGACGGCGCCGAGCGCCCGCATCCGGGTACGGGCATCGGCGCACGGGGGGTCGCCGCCCGGGACAACACCGCAGCCACGACGCCGCGCAGGACTGTCGCACAGGCCGTCGCACAGTATGCCGTGCCGATACTCCTTTGCGCCGGAATATGCCTGAAGCGCTTGTTGCCCTCACTATGAGCAACCATGCTGGGCGTACTGGAGTCACAATCCGTGACTACATGGAGACGCGAGGCGATGTGTCCGCCAGTTCGGATGGTGTGAGCGGTGCAGGTGCTTCTGGAGCAGTTGGAGATCGGATCCGATCCGACGGAGGTGGGGCGCGCCCGTAGGTGGGCCAGGGCCCGGCTCGCGGGGGCCGGGGTGGCTGCCGACGAACCGCTGGCCGAGACGCTGATTCTGCTGATCTCGGAACTCGTCACCAACGCAGTGGTGCACACCGGATGCCCGGCTGTGCTGTGCATGCTGCTTCCCAGTCGGTGTGGGCGTGAGGGCGCGTGCGAGACGGTGGAGTCCGTGCGCGTCGAAGTCGCCGACACAAGCAGCCGCGCCCCGCGCCACCGCCAGGCCGAGGGCGGGGACACCGGTGGCCGCGGCCTGGAGCTCGTCTCCGGTCTCGCCGACCGTTGGGGTTGGGAACACGAGCCGGGCGGTAAGCGCGTCTGGTGTGAACTGGATGCCGCGCCACCGGGGCCGGGGTGTGCCCTCGCGCCGCCCGCGTACGGTGAGTTGCGAGCCGGCGCGGAGCTGCGGACGCATCCGGAGGCGGCGCGCAGGGCCGCCGTCGAGGAGAGCGGCCCGCGCTCCCGGACCGATACGTGCGCCGAGCCGACGATGCGCACCCGCGTCAACGTCGTGGAAGCGGGGGCTGGCGCGTTCGGCTGAACGTGCGCCGGGACGATTGGGGTAAAACCCCCAAAGTCCAGACCAGGTGTTGACGACTCGTGGCGGTTTGATCACCCTTGGGTGGAGCGATTCGTCGTGAGGGGACGCCGAGGAATCCCGGATTCCTCGGCGAGTACGGGTCGCTGTCCGGCGCCAACCTTCGTGCGAGGCCTGTCCGAGGGCCGTGCGAGGCAGGGCCCCCGAGCGCCGGAGTCGGGTGGCGGTACGCCGTGCCGTGCTCGGGGCGCGCATCAGCGCACCGCCACCCGTTCGTGTATCCGACGCCCCCAACTCCGCCTCCATTCTCGGCCTGGCTCCGACGACGGCCCGGCGCCAGCCTCGGCCTGGCTCTGTCTTGGTCTGGCTCGCGCGTACGGGAGTTGCCAACCCGGGCGGCCTCCCTCTCCTCCCCTCCTCTCCTCCCTGCACAGCCCCCGCCGCTCACAGCACCGCCACCGGCGCCACCGGTGCCCCCGTACCGCCCGTGAAGGGTTCGGGCGGCGCCGAGAGCAGGAAGCTGTAGCGGGCCGCGTCCGCGCAGGCTTCGGACAACTCCTCCAGATTCCAGTTCTGCCCCTGGAGCATCCCCATCTCGACGAGGTGGAGGGCATGGACCGGCAGCCACAGGTTCTCGATCTGCGGGGGCACGATCTCGAAGGTGAGAGTGTCGTTGGCGACCGCGGCCACATCGCGGGCGTGGAACCACTCCGGCGCGCGGATCGAGAGCCCCGGGGACGGGTGGGCGTAGGCGCGCTTGTCGCCGGCGAGGAAGTGGCGCAACTGGCCGGTGCGGACGAGGACGATGTCCCCGGCCCGCACCCGTGTGCCCGCGAACTCCTCGGCCGCCTCCAGGTCCTCGGGCCCCACCGCGTGGCCGCTTGCCAGCTGCTGTTCGCCGCGGGCGCGCGCGACGTCGAGCAGGACACCGCGTGAGACCAGGGGCCGCGTCTTCTCGATGCCGCTGAACGTGGCGCCTCCGTGGGCGGTGATCGAGGTGGCGGGACGGTCGTTGTAGATCCGGCCGCCGTGTGAGACATGGCCGAGGCCGTCCCAGTGGGTGGCGGCCTGCAGGCCCATGGTCACCACGTCGTCACTGGTGGCCACGGCGCCGGGGCCGAACATCTCCAGGTTGAGGGCGACCATCGTGTGCAGCGGGTTCACTCGGCCGGGGATCATCCCGGTCTGCACACCATCCTGCTGAAGCGGCAGCGCGAGCGGGACGCGGCGACCGCTGCGCACGCTCGCCGCCGCCTGCCGCACCGCCTCGTCGGTCACCAGGTTGAGCGTTCCCACCTCGTCGTCGGCACCCCACCGGCCCCAGTTGTTCACCCGCCTGGCGATCTCGGCGAACTCGGGGCACTCCGCGGGCACGGTCATCTCTCCTCCAGAACGGGACGTCGGAAGTGGGGGGTTGCGGGGCTCTTGTGTTCGGGCGGCACCTGCCGAAGAATCTAACGGGTCGTCAGATAACTCGGGAGGGGGACGGACGTGGGCAATTTCTTGGCCGGAAAGGTCGTCGCCGTCACGGGCGCCGGGCGCGGCATCGGCCGGGCGGTGGCGCTGGCCTGTGCGAGCGAGGGCGCCAGGGTCGTCGTCAACGACTACGGAGTCGGCGTCGACGGCGGCGAGCCGCACAGCGAGATAGCGGAAGCCGTCGTCAAGGAGATCACCGCGGCGGGCGGCCAAGCCGTGGCGGTCGCCGACGACATCTCCGCCATGGTCGGCGGCCAGCGCGTCGTCGACACCGCCCTGGCCCGGTACGGGCGGCTCGACGGGGCCGTCTGCGTGGCCGGCATCCTGCGTGAGCGCATGCTTTTCAACATGAGCGAGGAGGAGTGGGACCCCGTGGTCGCCACCCACCTCAAGGGCACCTTCACCGTCTTCCGCGCCGCGAGCGCCGTCATGCGCCAACAGCGCGGCGGTACCCTCATCGGCTTCACCAGCGGCAACCACCAGGGCTCCGTCTCCCAGGCCAACTACGCGGCGGCCAAGGGAGGCGTCATCTCCCTCGTGCGCAGCGCGGCCCTCGGTCTGCACAAGTACGGTGTCACGGCCAACGCCGTCGCCCCCGTGGCGCGCACCCGGATGTCCGCAGGGGTGCCCACGGAGCTGACGGAGATCGGTGAACCCGAAGATGTCGCTCCTCTCGTCGTCTATCTGCTCAGCGACCAGGCCAAGGCCCAGGAGATCACCGGACAGGTCTACACCGTCGCCGGCCCCAAGGTCGCCGTCTGGGCACAGCCCCGCGAGCTCCGGGCCGCCTACGCCGACGGCGCGTGGACGCCCGAGCAGCTCGCCGAGGCCCTCCCGGGCAGCGTCGGGCAGGACCCGATGCCCCTGCTGGAGCGGCTCAAGGAGATGGCCGAGGCCGCCGCACGCAAGGACCGCCCCAACGCCTGAGCCGGCGCCGTGCCATAGGGCATCCGGGATGTTCCGGATGCCCTGGATGCCCGGGCCGTCGGGGCATCCGGAGTGCCCGAAGTGGCCGGAGTGGCCGGAGTGGCCGAAGTGACCGGGCGGTCCGGGGCGTCCGAGCGGTCCTGGTGGCGGGCTGTCCCGGATGGATGCCCGGGGTGTTCGGGACGTCCGGGCGTTCCGGGCGTTCGGGCCGCTCGCCCGCTCCGTTGCGTCCGCGTCAGCGCCCTCCACTGGGGTGGAGGCGCTCTCTGCGGGACGGAGAGCGCCTCCGCGGTGGCGACCGCGGGTTCCGCTGCGGGTGGGTGGAGGTGATGCATGCGGGCCCCCAAAAAAGTCGCGGCGCGCGCGGACTTCGCCGTGGCGGTGCACGCGCTCTCCCCGTCGGCTTGGCGAGAGCCGACGCGAACATTCCCGTCCAGCACGCGCTGGGCCCGCCCAGAGAGGCAAGCACGTGACGACGAAACCGAGCAGCAGCGGCACCAGCGCGTCGCCGGGCACCGGGAAGGCCGCCGGCGCGCCCGCCCCCGGCCGGGCGGGTGCGCCGCGAACCTACCGGCACTGGATCGCCGGCGCCTGGCAGCAGCCCGCGCGCGGCCATTACCAGATCACCGACCCGGCCACCGAGGAGCCGGTCGGGTACGCCCCGGAGGGGAGCGCCGGCGAGGTGGACGCCGCCGTCCGCGCGGCCCGCGCCGCCCAGGAGGAGTGGGCCGACACCGATCCCCGTGAACGCGCTCGGGTACTGGAGAGGATCGGTGCTCTCCTGACCGAACGCGGCCCCGGGCTCGTACCACTCCTTCAGGCCGAGACCGGCTCCACCCTCAAGGTGGCCCGCGGAATGCAGCTGCCCACCGCCGCCGACCGCTTCCGCCGGTACGCCCGCGGTGCGGTGGAGCCCGACACCGTACCGCTCGCCCCGCAGCCCGTACCGGCCAGTGCCCTCGCCTCCGGCGGGCTGATCGGGGCGGCTGCCGTGCGCCGCCCGATGGGTGTGGTCGGGTGCATCACCTCCTACAACTTTCCTGTCGTCAACCTCGCGGGCAAGGTCGCGCCCGCACTCGCGATGGGCAACGCCGTCGTCTGCAAACCCGCGCCGCAGGATCCGCTGGCCTGCCTGGAACTGGGCCCACTGCTCCAGGAGGCCGGACTGCCCGACGGGCTCTACAACGTCGTCACCGGCTCGGGGGCGACGCCGGGCGAGGCCTTGGTCGCGCACCCGGACGTCGACATGATCAGCTTTACCGGCTCCACCTCCGTAGGAAAGAAGATCGCGGAGCGGGCGGGACGAGGCATGAAGCGCACCCTCATGGAACTGGGCGGTAAGGGTGCGGCGTTGGTGCTGGACGACGCGGACGGCCGGGTCCGCGAGGCGGCACTGGGCTCGGTCGCCTCGACCTGGACCTTTCACAGCGGCCAGATCTGTACGGCACCGACGCGTGCGCTCGTACACCGCTCGTTCTACGACGAGTTCGTGACTGCGCTTTCACGCTACGCCTCCGCACTGACGCTCGGCGATCCCACGAATGAGCGAATCGTGGTCGGGCCGCTGATCTCCGTGGCCCAGCGCGACCGGGTCGAGGCGCACATCGCCGCGGCCCGTGACCAGGGCGCGACGGTGCTGGTCGGAGGCGAGCGGCCCGTCGAGCCCGGTACCGGTTTCTACGTCGCGCCCACGCTGATCACCGAGGTCACGCCGGAGATGACCGTCGCCCGCGAAGAGCTGTTCGGCCCGGTCGTCGTCGTCCTCCCGTTCGAGGACGACGACGAGGCCGTGCACCTCGCCAACAGCACCTCGTACGGGTTGTACGACTACGTCTTCAGCGGCGACACCGGCCGCGCGTGGCGGCTCGCCGGCCGGCTGCGCAGCGGCAACGTCGGCATCAACACCGTCCAGCGGCACCCGGAGACGCCGTTCGGCGGGTTCAAGGACTCCGGAGTCGGCCGGGACGGCGGGGTGTTCGGTCTCCACGCCTACAGCGAACTCCAGTCGGTCGTCTGGTCGTCGTGATCGCTCGATGGGGTACGGCCGTCGGGCCGGTGGCCGTCGCCTTCGCAACGGGGCGTAGGGCCGGACACGCCCGGTCGCGCCGCCAAGGAGGAGGAACGCAGTCATGAGGGGACCGAGCGAAGTGAGGGCGAAGGCATGAGAGGCGTGATTGTCGACAGCGTGGCCCCGGCGGTGACCGCCGCTCGCTCACAGGCGGCTACTCAGGCGCGGACCGCAGGCCGGGCACAGGTGGTGGACGACCTCGACGTACGCGCCCCTGGGCCCGGCGAGGTACTCGTCGGCATCCGTGCCGCGGGGCTGTGCCACAGCGACCTTTCCGTCATCGACGGAACGATTCCGTTCCCACGGCCAGTGGTCCTCGGGCACGAGGGCGCGGGCCTGGTCGAGGCGGTGGGGGAAGGTGTGCGGCACGTGACGCCGGGGGATCACGTTGCGCTGTCCACCATCGCCAACTGCGGTGCGTGCCCCGAGTGTGCGCGGGGCAGGCCGACCATGTGCCGCAGTGCCATCGGCAGACCCGAAAAGCCCTTCCGTCGGGACGGCAGGCCACTGCACAACTTCGCCGCCACCTCGGCCTTTGCCGAGCGCACGGTCGTCAAAGCCGTGCAGGCGACACCGATCCCCCGTGACATCCCGCTGACCTCCGCCGCGCTGATCGGCTGCGGCGTCCTCACCGGCGTCGGTGCCGTGCTCAACCGGGCGAAGGTCGGCCAGGGCGAGTCCGTGGTGGTGCTCGGTGTCGGCGGCATCGGGCTCAACGTGCTCCAGGGAGCGCGGATCGCGGGGGCGGGCCCGATCGTCGCCGTGGACGCCAATCCGGCGAAGGAGGACGTGGCCCGCCGGTTCGGCGCCACGCACTTCGTGACCGCGTCACCGGGCGCGGCCCGTCCGGCCGCCACGCACGGTGGAGCTGACGCGTCCATCGGGGCCGCCACGGCCGCAGGGGCCGATACAGAGGATGCCGCCTCTGGGCCTGCCGCCACCGAGGCCGCCGTGCGGGCGATACTGCCCGACGGTGCGGCGCACACCTTCGAGTGTGTCGGCAGCACGGCTCTGGTGCGGCAGGCCATCGATCTCCTGGACCGACACGGACAGGCCGTGTTGTTGGGCATGCCGGCGGCCGACGCGGAGGCCACATTCGTGCCGGCGGCGATGTTCCTGGACAAGTCCGTGCTGGGCTGCCGCTACGGATCCGCCCGGCCGCCCCGCGACATCGCCCTCTACGCGGACCTCTACCGCCAGGGGAGGTTGCTGCTCGACGAGCTGGTCACCGAGGTCTATCCGATCGAGGATTTCGACCGGGCAGCGGAGGACGCACACCACGGCCGCGTGGCACGGGCGGTGCTGACCTTCTGAGCGGGCGCTCATCCGGTGAGTCGTCCGAAGGGGGGCGCCCACGCCTCCACGCGGCCATGGTTCAGGAGGAGCGGGCTTCGGCCATGGTGTCGGCCGCAGTCACCGGATCGGCACCGGCCAGGGGGCCGGTGACGTCCATGGAGCCCTCGTCCAACGCCCCGACGCGGAAGGTGCGGCGGTAGGCGCGAGGGGAGACGCCGAGGGAGGCGTGGAAGTGCTGGCGGAGGGAGGCCGCGGTACCGAAGCCCGCGTCGGCGGCGACGCGTTCGACGGGCAGGTCTGTTTCCTCCAGCAGGTGGCGGGCGTGTTCGATGCGCTGCTGGGTCAGCCAGCGCAGCGGGGTGATGCCGACTTCTTCGCGGAAGCGGCGGGTGAAGGTGCGGACGCTCATGGCTTCTTGGTCGGCCAGTTGTTTGAGGGTGAGGGGGCGG
>NZ_JASKYT010000266.1:0-10685 GCF_041028275.1 Streptomyces sp. PU-14G | reverse complement strand
GGGCGGGCGGGCCGGCTACAGCTCCGGTCCGTCCCCGGGCTCCTCCTGGTAGGAGTAGCGCTGCTCCTGCCACGGGTCACCGATGTTGTGGTAGCCGCGCTCCTCCCAGAAGCCGCGGCGGTCCGCCGTCATGTACTCGATGCCGCGGACCCACTTGGGCCCCTTCCACGCGTACAGGTGCGGTACGACCAGGCGGACGGGGAAACCGTGCTCGGCGGTCAGCAGCTCGCCCGCCCGGTGGGTGGCGAAGAGCGCCCTGTCCGAGGCGAAGTCGGACAGCCGCAGGTTGGAGCTGAAACCGTACTCGGCCCACACCATCACATGGGTGACGTCGGGCGCCGGGGGAGCGAGTTCGAGCACCGTCTGGGCACGGACTCCGCCCCACTCGGCGCCGAGCATGCTGAACTTCGCGACACAGTGCAGGTCGGCGACGACGGTCTCGTACGGCAGCGAGGTGAACTGCTCGTGGTCCCAGCAGTGCTTGTCGCTGTCCGCGGTGGCCCCGAAGACCCGGAATTCCCAGCGTTCGGGCTTGAACTTCGGTACGGGCCCGTAGTGGGTGACGGGCCACCCGCGCTGGAGCCGCTGGCCGGGCGGAAGCTCCTGTCGCTCCCCTTCACGGCTTGACGGCTGACCCATGCCTCCATGGTGACAGACCCGCGGCCGTGGTCTCGACCACCCCGAGGCGGCGCGCGACGAGCGCCGACCGCCCTCGCGGCAGCGAAGACGGGCAAATACGGTAAGCCTGCACTTACTGGATCGTTCCGGTGAGCGGTGACAGGATGCGCGATTGCGCGCCGCGTGCGCGACCGGCCCGCTTCACGCGTCACTCCCAGGAAGGAGCCCGCACCATGCAGGGCGACCCCGAGGTCATCGAGTTCCTCAACGAGCAGCTGACCGCCGAGCTGACGGCGATCAATCAGTACTTCCTGCACGCCAAGATGCAGGAGCACCACGGCTGGACGAAGCTCGCCGAGTACACCCGTTCCGAGTCGTTCGACGAGATGCGGCACGCGGAACGGCTGACCGACCGCATCCTCTTCCTGGAAGGCCTGCCGAACTACCAGCGGCTCTTCCACGTGCGGGTGGGCCAGACGGTCACCGAGATGTTCAAGGCCGACCGGCAGATCGAGGCGGAGGCGATCGACCGGCTGCGGCGCGGCATCGAGGTGATGCGCGCCAAGGGCGACATCACCTCGGCCAACATCTTCGAGGACATCCTCGCCGACGAGGAGCACCACGTCGACTACCTGGACACGCAGCTCGAACTGGTCGAGAAGCTCGGCGAGCCCCTCTACATCGCCCAGCAGATCGAGCAGAAGGCCCCGGACGAGACCTGAGCCGGCGGGCGGCGGGGCGGGGTCAGGCCGCCGTTCTCAGCGGCAGCGGTGCGGGCGCCGCCCCGGCGGGGAGCTCGGCGGGTTCCGCCTCACCCTGCTGGGGCGCGGCCGTCGGGGGCACCGTGGAAGTCTGAGCCGTCAGGGCGGGCTCGCCACGCTCCAGCGCGGCCCTGCGCGGGCAGGCCCCACGGCCGAGGATGCCCTGGATGCGGCGGACGCACGAGCCGCAGTCCGTGCCCGCCTTGCTCTCGGAAGCGATCTGGCGCGGGGTGCAGGCCCCGGCCGCCGCGTGCCGGCGCACCTGCTCCTCGGTGATGCCGAAGCACGAGCAGACGTACACGCGGTCACCTCCGCTTCCGGTCAGGACAAGCTTTCTGAGGTAAACCTAACCTTACCCGTCGGACCGTGTCCACACACGCGCCCGGGACCCGCGTCACACCACCGTGACGCGGGCCCCAGGCGCAGGTCGGCACGCTCAGCCGCCGCTCACTGGTCGCGGTACATCTCCGCCACCAGGAACGCCAGGTCGAGCGACTGGCTGCGGTTGAGCCGGGGGTCGCAGGCCGTCTCGTAGCGCTGGTGCAGATCGTCGACGAAGATCTCGTCGCCACCGCCCACGCACTCGGTGACGTCGTCGCCGGTCAGCTCCATGTGGATGCCGCCGGGGTGGGTGCCCAGGCCCTTGTGGACCTCGAAGAAGCCCTTGACCTCGTCCAGCACGTCGTCGAAGCGGCGGGTCTTGTGGCCGCTGGCCGCCTCGAAGGTGTTGCCGTGCATCGGGTCGCAGACCCAGGCGACCGGCGCGCCCGAGGCGGTGACCTTCTCCACCAGGTCGGGCAGCCGGTCACGGATCTTGTCGGCCCCCATCCGGGTGATGAAGGTCAGCCGGCCCGGCTCGCGGTCCGGGTCGAGCCGCTCGATGAGCGCGAGCGCCTCCTCCGGAGTGGTCGTCGGGCCCAGCTTCACGCCGATCGGGTTGCGCACCCGGGAGGCGAACTCGACGTGCGCGCCGTCCAGCTGCCGGGTGCGCTCACCGATCCAGACCATGTGCCCGGAGGTGTCGTAGAGGTTGCCGCTGCGCGAGTCGACGCGGGTGAGCGCCGACTCGTAGTCGAGCAGCAGCGCCTCGTGCGAGGAGAAGAACTCGACGGTGCGCAGCTCCTCCGGGTCGGTGCCGCAGGCCCGCATGAACTTCAGCGCCTGGTCGATCTCCCGCGCCAGCGCCTCGTAGCGCTGGCCCGAGGGCGAGGTCTTGACGAAGTCCTGGTTCCAGGCGTGCACCTGGCGCAGGTCGGCGTAGCCGCCGGTGGTGAAGGCCCGTACCAGGTTCAGCGTCGCGGACGAGGCGTGGTACATCCGCTTGAGCCGCTCCGGATCGGGCCTGCGGGCCTCCTCGGTGAACTCGAAGCCGTTGACCGAGTCGCCGCGGTAGGTGGGCAGCGTGACCCCGTCGCGGGTCTCGGTCGGCTTGGAGCGGGGCTTGCTGTACTGGCCCGCGATCCGCCCGACCTTCACCACGGGCACGGCGCCCGCGTAGGTGAGGACGGCTCCCATCTGGAGGAGCGTCTTGAGCTTGTTGCGGATGTCCTCGGCGCTGACCTGGTCGAACGCCTCGGCGCAGTCGCCGCCCTGGAGTACGAACGCCTCACCGCGCGCGACCGCACCCAGCCGCTCCCGCAGCTGGTCGCACTCGCCGGCGAAGACGAGCGGCGGATAGGACTCGAGCTCGGCGAGGGCGTCGCGCAGAGCCTGGTGGTCCGGCCAGTCGGGCTGCTGTGCTGCGGGCAGGTCTCGCCAGGTGCGGGCACCGGCGTCGGGGTTGGCGTTCACAGTCACGGACCCAAGATTACGGGGTCCGGCACGCTGTCCGTCCCGCTGCCCGCGATGCGAGACCGGGACCATGGCAGGTGGATCCCGGCGCCGGGGCCCGCGGTGGGCTAGGGTGTCCCCCATGCACGCGCACTCGACCATGAACTGGTGGTGGCCCGCCCGCACGGCGGCCCGCCAGGACGCGCGTATCCACTGAGCGATTCGAGGCTCAGTACCGCGACAGGCCGCCCGAGGGGCGGCCTTTTCGCGTAGCGGCCGTTCCCTCCCGTCTCCACGAGAAGGAACCGCCATGGACCGCACCACCGCCCCCTCCCCCTCGCCCGCCGCCCTCGTCGAGCGGCTGACCCGACCCGACGCCCCGCCGTTCGCCCTGCTGCGCCGCCGTACCCCGGGCCGCGAGGCGGACGTCGTCGAGGTGCTGATCGGCACCGTGCGCGAGGTCGACCGGCTCGCCGACATTCCCGTCGGCCCGGACGGCGAGGCGGGAGCGCTGGCGCTCGTCCCGTTCCGGCAGATCCGCGAGCGCGGCTTCGGCGTACGCGACGACGGCACGCCGCTGTCCGTCCTGCTGCCCGACGAGCGGTACGCGCTGCCGGCCGAGGACGTGCTCGCCGCGCTGCCCGGCCACCGCGTGGCGGTCGAGCCCGGCGCGTTCGACGTGGACGACGCCGCCTACGAGCAGCTCGTGCGCCGGGTGGTCGACGAGGAGATCGGCTCGGGGGAAGGCGCCAACTTCGTCATCAGGCGCGACTACGAGGCGCGCATCCCCGGTTTCACCCGCGCCGACGCGCTCGCGCTCTTCGCCCGGCTGCTGAGCGGCGAACAGGGCGCCTACTGGACGTTCGTCGTGCACACCGGCATGGGGGCACCTGACGCCCGAGCGGAGCGCAGCGGAGCCCGAGGGCGGGGGAGGGTACTGGTCGGCGCCAGCCCGGAGGTGCACGTACGGATGAGGGGCGGGACGGTCGTGATGAACCCCATCAGCGGCACCTACCGCTACCCCGCCCAGGGGCCCGACGTGGCCGGACTGCTGGAGTTCCTGGCCGACCGGAAGGAGAGCGAGGAGCTGTCCATGGTGGTCGACGAGGAGCTGAAGATGATGTGCACCGTCGGCGACGAGGGCGGCGTGGTCGTCGGCCCGCGGCTGAAGGAGATGGCACACCTGGCGCACACCGAGTACGAACTGCGGGGCCGCAGCACCCTGGACGTCCGCGAGGTACTGCGCGAGACGATGTTCGCGGCGACGGTGACCGGGTCCCCGGTCGAGAACGCCTGCCGGGTCATCGAACGGCACGAGGCCACCGGACGCGGCTACTACGCGGGCGCCCTCGCCCTGATCGGGCACGACGACTCCCCCGGCGGCGCCCAGACGCTGGACTCCCCCATCCTCATCCGCACCGCCGACATCGACGCGCACACCGGGCACCTGCGCGTCCCCGTCGGCGCCACCCTCGTGCGCGCCTCACAGCCGGCGAGCGAGGTCGCCGAGACCCACGCGAAGGCGGCGGGCGTCCTGACCGCGCTGGGCGTACGGGAGGCGCCGGCGCGCGCCGCCCGGCACCCCCGCGCCCGGCTGGCCGACGACCCCCGCGTGCAGGCGGCCCTGGAGGGCAGGCGCGCGGGGCTGGCCCCGTTCTGGCTGCGGATGCGGACGAGCCTCCCGCGCCACGGCGGCGCGCCCGGGACGGGCGCCACCGGCGGCGCGGCCGGGGCAGGCACGGCCGGGGCAGGCGCCGGAGGGGGCGCGTCCGACGTGCTCGTCGTCGACGGCGAGGACACCTTCACCTCCATGCTGGCCCACCTGCTGCGCTCCACGGGGTGTGCCGTGCGGGTGCGCCGCTTCGACGAGCCCGGGCTGCACACGGCAGCGCTGGAGCACGCCGGCCCCGTCGTGCTGGGCCCAGGACCCGGCGACCCGCGTGACGCCGCGGACCCGAAGATGCGGCTGCTGCGCGGTCTGGCCGCCGACCTGGTCAGCGGCGGGCGGCAGCCGCTGCTCGGCGTCTGCCTCGGCCACGAACTGCTCGCCGCCGAACTGGGCCTCGACCTCGTCCGCAAACAACGCCCCCACCAGGGGGCCCAGGAGACCGTCGACCTGTTCGGACGGCCCGAGACCGTCGGCTTCTACAACTCCTACACCGCCCGCTGCGACGACGAAACCGTCACCGAACTCGCCCTGCACGGCATCGAACTGAGCCGCGACGCGGCGAGCGGCGAGATCCACGCCCTGCGCGGACCCGGGTTCGCCTCGGTCCAGTTCCACCCCGAGTCGGTGCTCACGCTGGACGGCGTCACGGTGGCCGCCCAGCTGCTGGCCGCGGTGAGCGAGGGGGCAGGGAAGGGGAAGAGGGTGCGCCTCGGCGGATGAGGGGCGGTGCAGCAACCGGCGGCGCCCCGGCGGGCGGGGCGTCAGCCCAGCACCTGGAGCGAGCCCCACAGGGCGAGGACCGACAGCGCCAGCGCGGGCGGCACCGTGAACAGCCCGAGCCGGGTGAACTCGCGCAGCCGCACCGGATGCGCGTGCTGGTGCAGCGTCTGCCGCCACAGCAGGGTGGCCAGCGACCCCGCGTAGGTCAGGTTCGGGCCGATGTTGACGCCGAGCAGCACGGCCAGCACAGGCCCCGCCCCGCCCGGTGCGGTCAGCGGCAGCAGCACCAGCACGGCCGGAAGGTTGTTGATGACGTTCGCCAGCACGGCCGCCAGCCCGGCCACGGCCAGCAGTTCGAGCAGACCCGTACCGTCCGGCACCAGGCGGCCGAGCCAGTCGGCGAGCCCGTTGTCCACCACCGCCCGCACCACCACGGCCAGCGCCATCACGAACGCCAGGAACGGCACCCCGGCCGCCGCCAGGAGACCGCGGGGCGAGGTGTGCCCGCGGCGCAGCGCCCTGGCCCCGAGGACCAGGGCGCCCGCGGCAGCCGCCCAGGCCGGTTCGACGCCGAAGACCGAGGTCACGACGAACCCCGCGAGCGTGCACACCACGGTGACGAGGGGAAGGAGCGGAACCTCGGGGGTCTCCAGGGAGCCGGGCGCCTCGCGGTCCTCCTCCCGCCCTTCGAGGTCCGCGGCGAAGAAGCGCCGGAAGACCACGTACTCGACCGCGACGGCCGCCAGCCAGGGCAGCGCCATCAGCCCGGCGAACCGGGTGAACGTCAGCCCCGTCGCGGCCAGCGCCAGCAGGTTGGTCAGATTGGAGACCGGCAGCAGCAGCGACGCGCTGTTCGACAGATGGGTGCAGGCGTACACGTGCGGCCTGGCGCGCACGCCGAGCCGGGCCGCGGTGGCGAACACGACGGGGGTGAGCAGCACCACCGTCGTGTCCAGGCTCAGCACCGCCGTGGTGAGGGAAGCCGCCACGAAGACCGCCGTCAACAGCTGCCCAGGGCGCGCCTCGGCGCGGGCGCGGGAGGCCCTGCGGGCCATCCACGTCCCGCAGGCGTGGAAGAGGCCCTCGTCGGCGCAGAGTTTCGACAGGACGAGGACCGCCGCCAGGAAGGCGATGACCGGGCCCAGGCGGGCGGCTTCCTCCCGCACATGGGCGAGGGAGACCGCACCCGTCGCGAGCACCACGGCGGCGGCGGGGACCGCGACGACGGCCTCCGGCCACCGGGGCGGGCGGGCGACGGCCCAGGCGAGAGTGGCCACGAGGAGCAGGGCGGAGAGGACCTCGGCCGGCAGTCCGTGCATGAGGCCCTGCCCCGCCCTTTCCGTTCCTTGGGGGACTCCCCGCCTGGGCGGCTCCGCCCGGAAGAGGAGCCCCGATTCCCCGCTGACCGCACGGGGCGGGCCTACGGCCGGACAGCCCCTCGAAGGGATCGGGCCGCACCCCGCGGGGACAGTTTTCCACGGGCTCTCACCCGAAGAAGACGCCCGCCTCCTCGTACAGCGCCGGGTCCACCGTCTTCAGCTTCTCCGTGGCCTGCGCCAGCGGGACACGGACGACGTCCGTACCGCGCAGGGCGACCATGCTGCCCCACGCCTCGTCGCGCACGGCGTCGATGGCGTGCAGGCCGAAGCGGGTGGCGAGCCAGCGGTCGAAGGCCGTCGGCGTGCCGCCGCGCTGGACGTGCCCGAGCACGGTGGTGCGTGCCTCCTTGCCGGTACGCGACTCGATCTCCTTGGCCAGCCACTCGCCGACGCCGGAGAGCCGCACATGGCCGAACGAGTCGGTCGTCTCGTCCTTGAGCACCATCTGGCCGTCCTTGGGCATCGCGCCCTCGGCGACGACGACGATCGGCGCGTAACTCGCCCTGAAACGGGAGGTGACCCAGCCGCACACCTCGTCGACGTCGAAGCGCTGTTCGGGGATGAGGATGCAGTTGGCGCCGCCCGCCAGCCCCGAGTGCAGGGCGATCCAGCCCGCGTGCCGGCCCATCACCTCCACCACCAGCACCCGCATGTGGGACTCGGCCGTGGTGTGCAGCCGGTCGATGGCCTCGGTCGCGACGGTGACGGCCGTGTTGAAGCCGAAGGTGTAGTCCGTCGCCGACAGGTCGTTGTCGATCGTCTTGGGCACCCCCACGCAGCGGATGCCGTACTCGTCGGTGAGCCGGGCGGCGACGCCGAGCGTGTCCTCACCGCCGATCGCGATGAGCGCGTCGACCTCGTGCTTGGCGAGGTTCTCCTTGATGCGGCGGACCCCGTCCGCCTCCGTGAGGGGGTTCGTACGCGAGGAGCCGAGGATCGTGCCGCCACGGGGCAGCATGCCGCGTACCGCCGGGATGTCGAGCCGTACCGTCTCGCCTTCGAGGGGACCGCGCCAGCCGTCGCGGAAACCGGTGAAGTCGTAGCCGTAAGCCTGGACTCCCTTACGGACCACGGCCCGCATGACCGCGTTGAGTCCGGGGCAGTCGCCGCCGCCCGTGAGCACTCCGACCCGCATGGGATCTCCCTTCTCCGCATGGACGCCTGGGGGCGCGCTGCGCACACACCTGTGCGCAGCGCGCAACACCCGCCACGCTAGCGGTGATCCACGTCACATGGGATGCGGCGAGACGTCGTTTTCGCCTGAATTTGCGGGCCGCGGACGCGCGGCAACCACCCGTACGAAGGACAGCCGTGCGCGGCCCGCCGCCCGGGCGGCGGGGGCCCTGGGGTCTTTCGTCAGTCGTCCAGGCCGCGCTCGATGGCGTACCGCACCAGTTCGACCCGGTTGTGCAGTTGCAGCTTGCCGAGGGTGTTCTGCACATGGTTTTGCACCGTGCGGTGCGAGATGACGAGCCGTTCGGCGATCTGCTTGTAGCTGAGGCCCTTGGCGACCAGGCGCAGCACCTCGGTCTCCCGCTCGGTCAGCTTCGGCACGTCAGGCCCTTCCTGGGCCGCCGGGGCCGGATCCGCCGCCAGCCTGCGGTACTCGCCCAGCACCAGGCCGGCCAGGCCCGGCGTGAAGACCGGGTCGCCCAGCGCCGTACGGCGCACCGCCTCCAGCAGCTCCTGCGGCCCGGCGGACTTGACCAAATAACCCGTCGCGCCCGACTTGACGGCCTCCAGCACGTCCGCGTGCTCGCCACTCGCCGAGAGCACCAGCACCCGCAGCGGCGACTGCGGCCCGACCAGTTCCCTGCACACCTCGACACCCGGCTTGTCCGGCAGGTTCAGATCCAGCACCAGGACGTCGGGGCGGGTGGCCCGGGCACGCCGGATCGCCTGCTCGGCGTCGCCGGCCGTGGCGACGATCTCGAACCCCGCCTCGCCCAGGTCCCGCGCCACCGCGTCCCGCCACATCGGATGGTCGTCGACGACCATCACCTTCACCGGATCCGCCGCCCGCCCGTCGCCGGGCACGCCTCCTGACAGGCCCTCAGTTGCCATGCTTGGGAACCCTCATCTCCACTTCCGTGCCCTGTCCTGGCACCGACACCAGCTCGGCCGTGCCGCCCAGATCGCGCAGCCTGCCACGGATGGAGAGCGCGACGCCCAGCCGACCCTCGGCCTCCGCGTCCGCCAGCCGCCCGGCCGGGATGCCGGGGCCGTCGTCCCGCACCGTCACGATCACCGCGTCCGGCTCGTCCTCCAGCAGGATCCACGCCTGCGCCGGCCGCCCGGAACCGCCTCCCGCGTGCCTGTGCACGTTGTCCAACGCCGCGCCGACGGCCGCCGCGAGCTCGGCCGCCGCCCGGGCCCCCAGCAGCACCGGCGCCCCCGGCTCGGCGAAGGTGACACGCGAGGCCGCGTACGCGGCCAGCAGCGCCCGTACGTCACAGGGCGCGCTCGCCGCCTCGTCGCCGTCCGGGGCTGCGGCGCTCCCCGCGCGCTCCCGGGGGCGGCGCCCGCCGGCCCACGGACGACGACGCCCCCGAGCAGCCCCCGCACCGGATACGGCACCGCCCGGGACGGCTTCGCCGGGCACACCATCGCCAGGGACGGCACCGTCCGGGAGGGCCTCGCCGCGCTCGGCGCCGCCCCGCTCGGCGCCGCCCCGCTCGGCTCCGGCCCGCTCGGACCCGCCGCGGGCGGCACCGCCGGGGGTGCCGTCACCGGAGGCGGAGCCACCCGCGGTGGTGAGGGAGGCCGTGACGGGCGTGGTCACGGCGTCGGCCGCGTCGCCGTCCGCCGCCACGGGCCCACCCGCCGCGTCGGGACCGGATACCGCGTCGCCGAGCCCCGTGCCCGCCTCCGGGCCGGGTACCACCTCCGCGGCCCGCGCGTCCGGGCCCGGACGCGCGGGCCGCGGTGCCACGCCGCTGGAGACCAGGGCCCGCAGAGCGACCTCCTGTTCGCCCGCCATCCGGCCGAGCTCCGCCGCCTCGCCGCCCAGCGTCGTGCCGCGGCGCTGGACCATGGCCAGCACTTGGAGCACGCTGTCGTGGATGTCGCGGGCCAGTCGCTCGCGTTCGCGCGTGGCCGCCTCGATCTGCAGGGCCCGCGCCAGCGTGCGCTCACTCGCGCGGGCCACCTCGATGACGTAGCCGATGGCCACGCTCGCCACGCAGACGAGCAGGACGTTGTGGAAGGTGGTGCGCGTCATCGTGCCGCGCTCGATGATGTTGGCGGCCCCCACCAGCACCGAGACGCCCGCGGCCCAGCGCCAGCCGCCCTTGAGGGCGAAGGCGAGGACGGGGCCCGCGACCCAGATGGACGGCAGTGTCGGGCCGACCTGGCCGTGCCCGTCGACGACCGGGGAGAGCAGGATGCCGGCGACGCCCAGCAGGATGTCCGTGACCAGGAACGGCAGCGTGCACCGGGCGGCCGAGGCGACGTTGCGCAGCGTCGCGAACGTCCAGCACGTCAGGACGAGCAGGAACACCACTCCGGGCACGGGCGCGCTGTATTCGCGGTAGCTGGAGACGAAGACGCCGGTGGCGTAGAGGACGGCCAGGATGCGGTAGCCGCTCAGCGCACGCCACAGCGGCTGTTCCACGGACATCGTCTTCACGGCCACGTCTCCCCCTTTGCCGTCCCGGGCTCCGGGCCTCCGCTCCCCGTGCCTCCCGCCTCCTGCCGGGCCCGCGGGGCCCGGACGAGAGGCTTCAGGCAGCCCGGTCCTCGCTCTCGTGCTCCCCGTTTCCCTTGTTT
>NZ_JASKYT010000265.1:0-9571 GCF_041028275.1 Streptomyces sp. PU-14G | reverse complement strand
CCCCGGGGCGCCCCCCTGGCCGCCGGGGCCCGGCTGCGGCTGGTGCGGCAGACGCGCTCCGCTCTCCGCACCCTCCCCTCCGAGGCCCGGTACGTCCTCGCCCTGCTCCCCGTCCACCCGCCGTGCCCGGTAGGCGGCCCGGTAGGCGGCGGGGGAGGCGCCGAGCTGGCGGCGGAAGTGGCCGCGCAGCGCGACGGGGGAGCGGAAACCGCAGCGTCCCGCCACCTCGTCCACCGAGTAGTCCGACGTCTCCAGCAGGCGCTGCGCCTGGAGCACGCGCTGGGTGATCAGCCACTGCAGTGGAGCGCTCCCAGTAAGAGACCGGAAGCGTCGGTCGAAGGTGCGGCGGCTCATGTACGCGCGCGCGGCGAGGGTCTCCACGTCGAACTGCTCGTGGAGGTGCTCCAACGCCCAGGCGACGACCTCGGCCAGCGGGTCGGCGCCGATCTCCTCTGGTAAGGAGCGGTCCAGGTGGCGGGGGTGGCCGCCGGTCTCCTGGCCGTTGCCGCGCCGGGGCGGGATGACCAGGCGCCTCGCGAGCGCCCCGGCCGCCTCGGCGCCGTGGTCGGTGCGCACCACGTGCAGGCACAGGTCTATGCCCGCGGCCGTCCCCGCGGAGGTGAGGATGTCGCCGTCGTCCACGAACAGTTCGCGCGGGTCGACGTGGACGGCCGGATAGCGCTTGGCGAGCGTCGGCGCGTACATCCAGTGCGTGGTGGCGGGGCGGCCGTCGAGCAGGCCCGCGGCGGCGAGGACGAACGCGCCGGTGCACAGCCCGATGATCCGGGCCCCCTCCTCGTGCGCGCGGCGCAGCGCCTCCAGCGCGGCCGGGGGTGGTGGCTGGGTGATGGAGCGCCAGGCGGGCACGACGACGGTGCCGGCGCGGGAGATCGCCTCGAGGCCGAACGGCGTGCTCAACTGGAGCCCGCCGGTGGTGCGCAGCGGCCCGTCCTCGCCCGCGCAGACCAGCAGCCGGTAGCGCGGAACTCCCGCGTCCTGGCGGTCGATTCCGAAGACGGAGAGCGGGATGGAACTCTCGAAGATGGGACCACCGCTGAAGAGCAACACCGCCACGATCTCGCGCCGGCGGCGCGCGGCCAGCTTGCGGGTCTCAACTGGGCCGTTCGTGGAGTCCTGGCTCATTGGAACTAAGCCCCCCTCAATCGTTGTGTTCCTCTCGGTCCATACACATCTCCCCCGCTCTCCCCCGCAGCGAAAGCCAAGATCGAATCTACTGCGTCGGACGAGGTGGGCGGTGCAAGTTCGGCATCCGGCGCTATGTCGACAAGGCAACTTGGCGTGAAGCATTCGATCACGAAGCGTTTCACTCAAAGGCGTTGCAGGGAAGTACGCATGCCCTCTCTGCCCCGTCAACGTAGGGTGCACACCCGCGCGGCGCTCCTTTCGTCCCTGGTGACAGGGGGTCGGGGGAGTGGTACGGCAAGGGTTGAGGCGTGTTCCCAAGTTGGCCGAAAAACGAGGGGGGTCACACGTACGATCCAGTCACTCCCGGGGCGCACGCCATGGGTGGCCAGAGGCGCGGGAGGCGCATGCTGCGCCTGGTCATCCCCAGTCCGGCGGGGGATCGAACGGCGTGTGACATTTGGTTACTCATTGTGCGCCGGTGTGCGCCCCGAGCGATCGTCTCGCGCCATCGCATCGACCGCATGACGCCCCCGGACGGAGGTCGGCGGCCGACCGGGGGCCGGCCCCGCGGTACCGGTCGCAGCCGTGGCCGTGTGCCGGTCGCGCGTACGCCGCGTGACCGGGCGCCGCGCCAGGTGCGCCGGGGGACCGGCCAGGCGCGGGCGCGGCGGCCCCCGCGGGCTCCGGCGGGCCCCGCCCGTGTCAAGGAGGCGCGTAAGGGGCGTAACGCGGCATTGCGCTGAGGGCCGCGCTCAGGCATGCTCCGGGGTCAACCGTCCCGGCGGCCACCTTCCATTGCCTGTGCGTGGGGGGAGTGCCGCCGTACCCTTTGGGTAAGGGAATTGGGAAGACGATTCCCGGTCTTCCCCGGTCTTCGTCCCCTCCGTCGAGCCGGCCGTGAGGCCCCGAGCAGATCGAGAAAGCGCAAGCCGTCCGTCGCCCCTCTGTACAGAGGACTCATTCGCCGAGACAACTCATGGCTGGACACGAGATCCCTGACCCAGCGGACCGCAGGCAGATCGCCGACTCCACGGCGGTCCCCGAAGCGGCGGGCGAGCCACGCCACTCCTGCGATCCAGCCTTCCAGCACGGCGTCGTCGTCGGTTTCGACGGCTCGGTCTCCAGTGAGCGGGCGCTCGCCTACGCCATCGGCATGGCTCGTCGCACCGGCTCGGGACTCATCATCGTGCACGTCGCCAACCGGCTGCCGACCACGGTGTGGGCGGGCTGCGAGCCACCCGTCTTCGTCGACGTCCCCGACCACCGCACCGAGGTCCTCGGGCTCGAACTCGCCTGCGCCGACCACCTGTCCGAGGTGCCGTGGATCCTGGTGGAGCGCGGCGGCGACATCTGCCACGAGCTGGAGGAGGTCGGCAGCGAGTACGCGGCCGACGCCATCGTGGTCGGCTCGACGCACGGCCTGGTGGGACGGATCTTCGGCTCGGTGGCGGGCCGCCTCGCGCGCCGCGCCCAGCGTCCTGTCGTGGTCGTGCCCTGATCCGACGCGAACGGCGGCGGCGCCCTTCGCGCCGGCCCGTCCGCGGACGAGCCCGTCCGCGGTCAGGCTTCGTTCCGGTGTGTGATCCTCCAACTCCTGCGTGTTTACCGTCAGTTCATTCTGTGGGGATCGATAAATCTACCCGCCCGTAGAGGTGCGTTGTGCGCTTGTGAGGGGCATACAGACAGCACGTGGGCGCCCCCGGACCGAGGGCGTGCCGCCGACCGGGAGTGACGGTCCCGTACGGCGGCCCACCTGCCGGCGTAATGGGCGACGCCGGCACAGGGGAGGCGGAATCCCGCGCGGTTGGTGGCCCGCGCGGGATTCCGCCCATCCCCTACTCCACGGTGACGGACTTGGCCAGGTTGCGGGGCTTGTCGATGTCCCGGCCCAGGGCCAGCGCCGTGTGGTAGGCCAGCAGCTGGAGCGGGATGCCCATCAGGATCGGGTCCAGCTCGTCCTCGTTCTTGGGCACCACGATGGTGTGGTCCGCCTTCTCCTGCTCCTGGTGCGCCACGGCCAGGATCCGGCCGCTGCGGGCCTTGATCTCCTCCATCGCCGCGCGGTTCTTCTCCAGCAGGTCGTCCTCCGGCACGATCGCCACCGTCGGCATCGCCGGCTCGATCAGGGCCAGCGGCCCGTGCTTGAGCTCCGAGGCGGGGTAGGCCTCGGCGTGGATGTAGGAGACCTCCTTCAACTTCAGCGAGGCCTCCAGTGCGACGGGGTAGCCGCGCACCCGGCCGATGAAGAGCATGGAGCGGGCGTCCGCGTAGTTCGCGGCCAGCTTCTCGATCTCCGGCTCCTGCTTGAGGATCTCGGCGATCTGGGCCGGCAGCCTGCGCAGGCCCTCGATGATGCGCTTGCCGTCCTTGACCGACAGGTCGCGGGTGCGGCCCAGGTGGAGGGCGAGCAGCCCGAAGGCCACCACGGTGTTGGTGAAGCACTTGGTGGAGACGACGCACACCTCGGGGCCCGCGTGCACGTACACCCCGCCGTCCGCCTCGCGCGCGATGGCCGAGCCGACGACGTTGATGACGCCCAGCACGCGGGCGCCCTTGCGCTTGAGCTCCTGGACGGCGGCGAGCGCGTCGTAGGTCTCGCCCGACTGCGAGACGGCGATGTAGAGCGTGTCGGGGTCCACCACCGCGTTGCGGTACCGGAACTCGCTGGCCGGCTCGGCGTCGGCGGGGATGCGGGCCAGCTCCTCGATCATCTGGGCGCCGATCAGCCCCGCGTGGTAAGAGGTGCCGCAGCCGAGGATCTTCACCCGGCGCACGGCGCGCGCCTCGCGCGGGTCCAGGTTGAGGCCGCCGAGGTGGACGGTGGCGAACCGGTCGTCGATGCGGCCCGCCAGCACCCGGTCCACCGCGTCCGCCTGCTCGGCGATCTCCTTGTGCATGTAGGTCTCGTGGCCGCCCAGGTCGTAGGACTCGGCGGCGTACTCGACCGTCTCCGGCGAGGAGGAGGTGCGCGACCCCTCGGTGGTGTAGGTGCGGTAGTCGCCGGCCTTGATGGTGGCCATCTCGCCGTCGTCCAGGGTGACGACCTGGCGGGTGTGGGAGACCAGCGCGGCGACGTCCGAGGCGACGAACATCTCGTTCTCCCCGATGCCCAGCACGACGGGCGAGCCGTTGCGGGCCACCACGATGCGCTCGGGGAAGTCGGCGTGCAGCACGGCGATGCCGTAGGTGCCCTCGATGTGGCGCAGCGCCTCCTGGACGCGGCCTTCCAGGCTCTCCGCCTGCGCGGCGGCGATGAGGTGGACGAGCACCTCGGTGTCGGTCTCGGAGACGAAGGAGACGCCGTCCGCGCTCAGCTTGGCCCGCAGCTCGGCGGCGTTGTCGATGATGCCGTTGTGGACGACGGCGACCTTCTCGGCCGGGTCGAGGTGGGGGTGGGCGTTGACGTCGTTGGGAGCGCCGTGGGTGGCCCAGCGGGTGTGGGCGATGCCGGCCGTGCCGGAGAACCGCTTGGGGACGCGCTCCTCCAGGTCGCGGACGCGGCCCTTGGTCTTGGCCGTCTTGAGGGCGCCGGGCTTGCCCGCGGTGCCGCCGGTCTGGATGGCGATGCCCGCGGAGTCGTAGCCGCGGTACTCCAGTCGCTGGAGCCCCTCCAGCAGGAGCGGGGCGGTGTCACGCTTACCGATATATCCCACGATTCCGCACATACTGCTGATGCCCTGCCTCTCCGTCGTGCTGTGGTGCTGTTGAAGGTGTGCCGCGTATGGAAGGTGGTGCCGCGTATTGAAGGTGGTGCCGCGTGTGGCGGGTGGTGTCGCGCCCTGCCCGCCGTGGACGTCGGGAGGACGTCGTCGGGAAGGCGCCGTCGGGAAGGTCAGCCGTAGACGATGCGGCGCAGCTGTCTGAGGGACAGCTGAGGCGGTGCCACGGCGCGGTGCGGCAGCTCGGCCTCGATACGTTCGAAGATCTCCGGATTCGTCAGACCCTTGGCTTGGAGCTCCCGGTGCCGGCGCCGGACGAACTCGGACGCCGTCTCGTCGAAGTACGACAGGACGTCCAGCACCACCCGCGCCGCCTCGCCGCGCCGCAGCGGCGTGGTGCGGACCAGGTGGTCGAGTAGGTCGTCGTGGACCGGCGTCGGAGCGTCGAGCACTCGTCGATAGTGCGGTCTCCGCGTCACGATCGCAAGAAATCTGCCCGATAGCGGGCACGGCGTGGCGAAAAGTGAAGCCATCCGATGTCTTCCCGGTCGCCCTCGGGGCCGCCATCATGACGAAGTGTCCCGAAGACGGCTTTCGTTGTGAGTGCGCCACCCCAGTGAACGACCGTTCGAAGAAATCCTGACCGGATCTCGGAGGGATCACTGCATGGGACGACGACTTCGACCGCTTCTGCTCCTGTGCGCCTCACTGCTCGCCGCCACCTCGCTGCCCGCCGTCTCGGCCACCGCCGAGACCGGCGCGCGGTCAGGGCCGGGCACCGCGCACGGCCCCCGTTCGCTCGATGAGGTGATACCCGCGCCCGCCTCCGTGCGGGCCAAGGGCAAGCCCTACACCCTCACCCCGCGGACCGTGATCCGGGTGAGCGGCGGGCACGACCACGGGCGGAGGCACGGGCACGACCACGGGCGGGGGCACGGACGGGGGAAGCAGCGCGGGCACGACGCCTCCAAGGGGGCACGCCAGGTCGCCGAACAGTTGGCCGACCTGCTGCGGCCCGCCACCGGCTACCGGCTGCCCGTCACCACCCGCCCCGGACGTGACGGCATCCACCTGAGGCTGAGCGGCGCACGCGGACTCGGCCGCGAGGGGTACCGGCTCCACGTCACCGAACGCGCCACCGTCCTCAGCGCCCGCGAGCCCGCGGGCCTCTTCCACGGCATCCAGACCCTGCGCCAGCTCCTGCCCGCCGCCATCGAGGCCGACAGCACCCGTCCTGGGCCCTGGCAGATCGCCGGCGGCACCCTCACCGACAAGCCGCGCTACGCCTACCGCAGCGCCATGCTGGACGTCTCCCGGCACTTCTTCCCCGTCGACTCGGTCAAGCGCTACATCGACCAGCTCGCCCTCTACAAGATCAACACCCTGCACCTCCACCTCTCCGACGACCAGGGCTGGCGCATCGCCATCGACTCCTGGCCACGGCTTGCCACCCACGGCGGCAGCACCCAGGTCGGCGGCGGGCCCGGCGGCTACTACACCAAGGCCGACTACCGCGACATCGTCCGCTACGCCGCCGAGCGGCACCTGACCGTCGTGCCCGAGATCGACATGCCGAGCCACACCAACGCCGCCCTGGCCTCGTACGCCGAACTCAACTGCGACGGCAAGGCGCCACCCCTCTACACCGGCACGGACGTGGGCTTCAGCTCGCTGTGCGTACCGCTGGAGCGCACCTACGACTTCGTCGACGACGTGATCCGCGAACTGGCCGCCCTCACCCCGGGCCCCTACCTGCACATCGGCGGCGACGAGGCCCACTCCACCAGCGAGGAGGACTTCGCCGCCTTCATGAAGCGCGTCCAGCCCATCGTCGCCAAGTACGGCAAGACCGCCGTCGGCTGGCACCAGATCACCGCGGCGCCGCGCCGGGGCACCATCGCCCAGTACTGGGGTTACGACGAGACCGGGGCCGAGGAGCGCGCCCAGGTGGCCGCCGCCGCACGCAACGGCACCCGGCTCGTGATCTCCCCGGCGGACCGTTCCTACCTCGACATGAAGTACCACGAGGACACGCCTCTCGGCCTCTCCTGGGCCGGCTACGTCTCCACCGAGCGCTCCTACGACTGGAATCCGGCCACCTACCTCGAAGGCGTCCCCGAACGGGCCGTCCTCGGCGTGGAAGCACCCCTGTGGTCCGAAACCCTCTCGACCAGCGCTCAGCTCGAATACATGGCCTTCCCGCGACTGCCCGGCATCGCCGAACTGGGTTGGTCCCCCGCCGCCACCCACGACTGGGACCGCTACCGCCAACGGCTCGCCCAGCAGGCGCCCCGCTGGGACGTGATGGGGGTGAACTACTACCGCTCCCCCCAGGTGCCCTGGGAGGGCTAGGACCTGTCTTCCGGACGCGACCGTGCGGGCGCGAGCGTATCCGGAAACGCGGCACCGGCCCCCGGTGTCAGCCGGAGGCCGGTGCCGCGTATCAGGGGGCGTCGCGGGCGCGTCACCTGTCCAGCCGGTGACGGCACCGACCAGGGGAGGAGCGGGCAGCGGCATCGCCGACGAGTGGACTCTCGCGCTCGGCCCGCGTCAGAGGCGGTCGAGGACTGCCTTCTTGGCCAGGGCGAACTCCTCGTCCGTCAGGACGCGCGAGCGGTGCAGCTCACCCAGCTCCCGCAGCCGCCGCAGCAGCACGTCGTGGTCGGCAACCCCGGCCACAGGACCGCCCGCGCCCGCGGAGCCCCCCGTCCGCGTCCCCACCCGCGTGAGGCCGCCTCGGCGCGTGGCCCGCCGTCCGCCGTCACCTCGGGCGGGTGCTCCGCCGCGTCCGCCGCCGACAGGGCCCGGCCGCCCCGCGCCCGCGCCGGGCGGGAGCCGCTGTACGGGCGGGAGCCGCCGTGCGGGTGGGGCAGCCGGGCGGCGACGGCAGCCGCCAACCGCACCGCGCCGCTCGTCTCCCTCGCCTGCCGCACGCCCCACAGCACCAGGCAGTACCTCGGCGAGGAGCAGCGCGGTACGCACCTGCTCGACGAAGTACTCGGCCACACCCGTACGGTCCCTCTCCACCGGGAGCCGGTACGGGTCCGAGGAGTCCGGCAGCCGGCCACGGGCCACCTGCGAGAGGGGGTCGGCGCCCTCTCGGAGCCGCAGGCGCAACCTGCCGCCCTTACGGCCGCCCGGCTCGTAGGCGATCCCGGCCACCGCGTCCAGCGGCACGACGATCTCTCCCAGGACCTTGCGCAGCTGGTGCACCTGTCGATCGGTGCCGGGCGATCCTGAGAGTCTCCCCGTCGAAGGTCCAGGCTCCGGCTCGCTGCAGAATCTCCGCCATGCTCCGATTATTCGGGCTCGTGGAGGCGGTGGACACCCGGGGGCGGGGTGCGGCCGTGGCGTCGGTGTCAGACCCCCACCCCCAACTCGCGGGCCACCAGCATGCGCTGGACCTCGCTCGTGCCCTCACCGATTTCGAGGATCTTGGCGTCGCGCCACATGCGGGCGACCGGGTACTCGTTCATGAAGCCGTAGCCGCCGTGCACCTGGGTGGCCTCGCGGGCGTTGCTGACGGCGATCTCGGAGGAGTACAGCTTCGCCAGCGCGGCCTGCTTCTTGAACGGCTCGCCCGCCACCAGCCGGGCGGCGGCGTCGCGCCAGGTGACGCGCGCGGTGTGCGCCCGCATCTCCATGTCGGCGATCTTGAACTGGATGGCCTGGTTCGCGCCGATGGGCTTGCCGAACGCCATACGGGTGTTGGCGTAGCCGACCGACTCGTCCACACAGCCCTGCGCCAGCCCGGTCGCGAGCGCGGAGATCGCGATCCGCCCCTCGTCGAGGATCCGCAGGAACTGCGCGTAGCCGCGGCCCAGCTCGCCCAGCAGGTTGGCCTTCGGAACGCGGACATCCGTGAAGGACAGCTCGTGGGTGTCCGAGGCGTTCCAGCCGACCTTGGAGTAGCCGGGGGCGACGGTGAAGCCCGGCGTGCCGGAGGGGACGATGATGGAGGAGATGCGCGGCGCGCCGTTGTCCTTGCGCCCGGTGACGGCCGTGACCGTGACCAGACCCGTGATGTCCGTCCCCGAGTTGGTGATGAAGCACTTGGTGCCGTTGATCACCCATTCCCCTGTGGACTCGTCCAGCACGGCCGTGGTGCGGGTGCCGCCCGCGTCCGACCCGCACTCCGGCTCGGTCAGCCCGAAAGCGCCCAGGACCTGCCCCGAACACAGCTTCGGCAGCCACTCCTGCTTCTGCTCCTGCGTGCCGAACAGGTAGAGGGGCATCGCGCCCAGGGAAACCCCGGCCTCCAGCGTGATGGCGACGGAGGAGTCCACCCGGGCCAGCTCCTCCAGAGCGAGGCAGAGCGCGAGATAGTCACCGCCCATGCCGCCGTACTCCTCGGGGAACGGCAGCCCGAACAGGCCCATGGCGCCCATCTGGCGCACGATTTCGTACGGGAACGCGTGCCGCTCGTAGAAGTCACCGATCGTGGGCGCCACCACGTCGTGGGCGAACTCCTCAACGGTACGGCGCAGTTCCTCGTGCTCAGGGGAGAGGCGGTGGTCGAGAGCCATGCTGCTCACTGCTCCTTGGTGTCGGGGGAGTTCGGGCAGGGCGATGCCGCCGGAGCGGGTGCGGCGGACGGAGAGGACGGAGAGGGAGGGGAGGGCCCCCCCCCCCCCCCCCCCCCCCCCCCCCCCCCCCCCCCCCCCCCCCCCCCCCCCCCCCCCCCCCCCCCCCCCCCCCCCCCCCCCCCCCCCCCCCCCCCCCCCCCCTCCTCAACGGTACGGCGCAGTTCCTCGTGCTCAGGGGAG
>NZ_JASKYT010000264.1:0-10836 GCF_041028275.1 Streptomyces sp. PU-14G | reverse complement strand
GTTCATGGGTACCAAAACCGCAACACCCCCCCCCCCCCCCCCCCCCCCCCCCCCCCCCCCCCCCCCCCCCCGCAASACCCTTCTTCCGGCCCGCCCGCCGTCCGCCGGGCCGTGTTAGGCTGGTGGTGTTGCGGTTTTGGTACCCATGAACTTGTGCGCGCCTGAGCTCAGTGGCTCAGGCGCGTTCTGTTTTTCCGGAGTCATTCTGGAGGGGGTCATTGCGGCGACGCGGAGCCGCGCGAGGTGTGCGGCTTCCAGCCACCCTGAAGGAGAAGAAGATGGCATCCGGCACCGTGAAGTGGTTCAACTCGGAAAAGGGCTTCGGGTTCATCGAGCAGGACGGCGGCGGCGCCGACGTCTTCGCCCACTACTCGAACATCGCGGCTCAGGGCTTCCGTGAGCTCCACGAGGGCCAGAAGGTCAACTTCGACGTCACGCAGGGCCAGAAGGGCCCGCAGGCGGAGAACATCACTCCTGCCTGACGCGCGACGCGTCGTACCGCCGCTGGGGCCCGCACCGTCGAGGTGCGGGCCCCAGCGCCGTTGTCAGGGCCGTATCCACGCCCGCTGTCAGGGCAGCATCCACGCCAGCACGTGTGACTGGAGCAGCACCAGCAGGCAGATGGCGAGGAGCAGCAGCAGGCTCCAGGCGACGGCCTTGCGGAAGAGCACCGCCTCCTTGCCGAGCAGACCGACGGCCGTCGCCGCGATGGTCAGATTCTGCGGGCTGATCATCTTGCCGACCACGCCGCCCGAGGTGTTGGCGGCGACCAGCAGCGTCGGATCCAGCCCCGCCTTGCCCGCGGCCGTCTGCTGGAGGGTGGCGAACAGGGCGTTGGCCGAGGTGTCCGAGCCGGTCACGGCCGTGCCCAGCCAGCCGAGGAGGGGGGAGAGGAAGGCGAAGGCCGCGCCCGCTCCCGCGATCCAGGTGCCGATGCTGATGGTCTGGCCCGACAGGTTCATCACGTACGCGAGGGCCAGCACCGAGCCGACCGTCAGCAGCGCCCAGCGCAGCGTCAGCACCGTCCGCCCGAACTCCCGCACGGCCTCCAGCGCCCGCACCCGGTAGACGACGGCCACCAGCACCCCGCACAGCACCAGCAGCGAACCGGGGGAGGAGAGCCAGGGGAAGACGTAGACCGTGGTGGACGAGCGCTCGCCGGCGGCCGTGAGCACCTCGCCGTCGAGCCCCGGCCACCGTACGGCCACGTCGCTGCCGGCCAGGAACTCCTCGACCGGGTCCAGCAGTTTCGCGACGGAGAAGACGGCGATGACGATGATGTAGGGGACGAAGGCCATCAGGACGCGGGGACCGGACATCGTGCCCTGGCCCTCCGGCTGCGCCGTCTGCCGGGCCTCGGGCGCCGGGCCGCTGTCGCCGCCCGCCTCCTGGCGCTCGCGTTCGGCCGCGTGCCGCAGCTCGCGCCGCACGCGCTCCCCGTCGCCGGGCTGCCACACGCGCAGGAAGGCGACGACGGCTGCCAGCGCCACCAAGGAGGCGATGATGTCGGTCAACTCGACCGATATGTAGCTGGAGCTGACGAACTGCGCCACCGCGAAGGTGGCGCCGCACACCAGCGCTGCGGGCCAGGCCTGCCGTATGCCGCGCACCCCGTCCACGAGCGCCACCAGCAGCAGCGGTACGAACAGTGCCAGCAGGGGTGTCTGCCGTCCGACGTAGGCGCCGATGTCCTCGTAGCTGATTCCGGTGAGGCTGCCCGCGGTGATGATCGGCGTCGCGATGGCGCCGAAGGCCACCGGCGCGGTGTTGGCCACCAGCACCGTGACGGCGGCCCGCACCGGGGAGAAGCCCAGCGCCATCAGCATCACGCCGGTGATCGCGACCGGCGCTCCGAACCCGGCCAGCGCCTCCAGCAGCGCGCCGAAGCAGAAGGCGATGATCAGGGCCTGGACGCGGGGGTCGTCGCTGACGAGGTTGAAGGCCCGGCGCAGGTCGGTGAAGCGTCCGCTGGAGACGGTCAGCTGGTGCACCCACAGGGCGGCCACCACGATCCACATGATCGGGAACAGGCCGAAGGCCGCGCCTTCCGCGCCCGCGAGCAGCGTCAGGTCCACCGGCATGCCGTAGGCGCCCACCGCCACCACGACGGAGACGCCCAGCGCCGCGAGCCCCGCCCAGTGTGCCTTGAGCCGCAGGCCGCCCAGCAGGACGAAAAGGGTGAGCAGCGGCAGCGCGCCCACCAGCGCGGACAGCGCGAGGGAGTCGGCCACGGGGGACAGGTCGGGACGGTACATGGTTACCCCTCGCCCTCGGACAGCGCTCATGGCGGGGCAGGCTCGCACCCCGGTTCGAACTGATCGTTTTGCAAGGTTGGTTCCGGATCGGCCCGCTGTCCAGGGGTCCGGCATGATGAGCTCATGTCCCGCCGCAAGGGCGCCCCGAAGGGCCGCCGATCCGCCGCCACCCCTCGCCCCGCCGCCGACCGGGCCGCGCCGCCCGCTCCCGGGGCCCCCTGCCCCTGCGGGCTCGCTCCCTACGGGGACTGCTGCGGGCGTTTCCACCGCGGTGCGTCGGCTCCCGCCACCGCCGAGGAGCTGATGCGCTCGCGCTACGCGGCCTTCGCCGTGGGCGACGCCGCGTACCTGCGGCGCACCTGGCACCCCGAGACCCGCCCCGCGCGGGTGGACCTTGCCGGCGGGCCCCGGTGGACGGGGCTGGAGATCCTCGCCACCACGGGCGGCAGCGCCTTCCACAGCGAGGGCACGGTGACCTTCCGGGCCCACTGGAGGAGCGGCGACGGCACGGTGGGGGCGCAGGAAGAGCGCAGTCGGTTCGTGCGGGTGGACGGGGCGTGGGCCTACCTGGACGGCGCCGTGGCATGACGGGGTGTCAGGCCATTCCGCCGGGGGTGCCTACTTAGGTGTCACATACACCTGATATACCGGTGGTATGACCGAGCGCGCATCAGCCGAGCTCGTCATCCGGGACGCCCGCCACGGGGCTCCTGCCACGACCACGCGCCGCGACAGCAGCCACAGCGGGTCCCCTCGGATGAGGGCTCTCACTTCTCACGTAGACCTCTCGGGCCACGCAGGCCTCTCGGGGTACGCCGACCTCTTGGGGCACGTAGACCTCTCGGGCCCGGACGGCCGCACCTAGCGCCCCCCTGGCGGCCCGAGTGCGCCGCCGGCCCCGCAGCTCCTCGGGTCCTCTCGTCCGCCGCCTCGGTGGAGTGCGCCCGTGCCGCGACGGCGGCACGCCGCCCGCCGGTATGGCCGGATGACCCGCCGCGATCGGGCCGCCCTGCGCGCCCGATCACGGCGGGGCGCCCGGCGTTACTCCGTGAGGTGTCGGTCCACGGGTTCGACGGCACGGCTCCGCGCGTACCGCGAGGCCGGTCGTCAGGATCGTCGCGGCGGAAACCGCCCCAAATGTCGTAGAGGTCCGAAACGTACCGATCTTCATCCGCCCTAGGCACGCCCGCCGTGCCGTGACAGACGGGTATGGGAAGCGCACCATATGCACCTTCTTGTGAAAGGGACACGTCAGCCACTGGTCGGCGAGGTCCTGGTCCCCAACTCCAAGTACCACGCGCACCGCGCCCTGATCCTCGCCTCCCTCGCGGAGGGCACCAGCATCATCCGCGGCCTCTCGGACGCCCGGCACGTCCAGTACACCGTGCAGCTCCTGCGCGGCCTCGGGATCCGCGTCGACGTCGACGGCGACTCCTTCGTCGTCCACGGCGGGCCCTACCGGCCGCGCCGCGCCGCGGTCTCCGCGGGCAGCTCCGGCACCACGCTCTACTTCATGATCGGGCTCGCTTCCCTCGCCGAACGGCCGGTCGCCGTCACCGGGCAGAAGTACTTCAAGCGCCGCCCCGTCTCACCCCTGCTGGACGCGCTGCGCACCCTGGGAGTCGAGCTGGAGTCGGCCGACGGATGCCCGCCCGTGCACGTGCGGAACAAGCGGCCCACGGGCGGTCACGTACGCATCGCGGGCACGCTCTCCCAGTGGATCTCCGGGCTTCTCCTGCTCGCCCCCTTCGCCTCAGGACCCAGCGTCATCGAAGTCGAGGGCGAGCTGAACGAGCAGCCGTACCTGGAGCTGACGGTCGCCATGATGCGGCAGTTCGGCCTCGCGGTGACCGTCTCGCAGGACTGGCGGCGCTTCGAGATCGAGGGCGGCCAGCGGGCCACCCCCGGCGACCTCACCCTCCCGCCGGACATCGGCTCCGCCGCCTTCGGCATCGCCGCCGCCGCGCTCCACCCCTCCGACGTGCTGCTGCGCGGCATGCACAAGCTGCACGGCGGCCCCGCCGACCATCCGGAAGCCCACTTCCTCGACCTCGCCGGCTCCATGGGCATCCCCATGGAGCTGGACGAGGCAGGGCGCGGCGTACGCGTGCGCCACGACGGGACCGACCTCAAGGGCATCGAGGTCGACTGCCGAGAGGTCCCCGACATGCTGCCGATCCTGGCCACCCTCGGCACCTTCGCGCAGGGCGAGTCCGTCTTCCACCACGTCGCCCACACCCGGCTCAAGGAGTCCGACAGGGCCGCCGCCATGCTCCAGCTCAACGCCATGGGCGGCGAACTCGAACTGCAGGGCGAGACCCTGCGGGTGAGCGGCGGCACCAGGCGCCTGGTCGGCACCAGACTCTCCTCCTTCAACGACCACCGGGTGCTGATGTCCCTCGCGGTCGCCGCCTCCCGCGCCTCGGGGCGCACCACCCTCACCTACCCGAACGCCTACCGGATCTCCTACCCGACCTTCCTGGAAGCCATGAACACGCTCGGCATCCCCATGACCGTCGAAGGCGGCACCAGGCAGGGTGCCGAGGGCGGCGGGTCTCCCGCGGACCGCCGCCCTCGGGACCCCCGCACCCCACCGGACGTCTCGCGTCCCGACGAGGCGGCCAGGCACACCCTCCCCGCACTCGTCGCCGACCGCGCCGCCGACGACCCCGAAGGCACCGCCCTCGTGGACGTGCGCGAGAGCGGCGCCACCACCCTCACCTGGCGGCAGCTGCACGAGCGCAGCGAGCACATCGCCGCGCTGCTGCTGCGGCTGGGCGTCCAGCCAGGAGAGGCCGTCGCCTTCCAGCTGCCCAACCGCTGGGAGTTCACCGCCATCGCGCTCGCCTGCCTGCGCGTGCGCGCACTGTGCTGCCCCATAATGCCGATCTTCCGCGAGCGGGAGGCCGCCTTCACCCTCCGCCGCTCCTCGGCCCGGGTGCTGCTGCTGCCCGACCACTTCCGGGGCCGGCGGCACGCCGCCGAGATCGCCACGCTCGTGGCCGAGGGCGGCACCGACGTCGGCCGGCTCGAACACGTCGTCGTCCTGCCGTCCGGCGATGGCCCCGCCGACCTGCCCGCCGCCGCGGAAGACGGATCCCTCAACTGGCACGAGTGGACCGCCGCACTCGCCGACACGCCCGTCGACACCGACGCCCTCGCCACGCGCGTGCCCACCCCCAACGACCTCACCCAACTCCTGTTCACCTCCGGCACCACCGGCGAGCCCAAGGGCGTCCTCCAGCGCTCCGCCTCCCTCAGCCGCGCCGTCTCCATGGAGATCCGGCACCTCGGGCTGACCGGAGCGGACACCATCTGGGTCCCCTCGCCGCTCGCCCACCAGACCGGGTTCCTCTACGGCATGTGGCTGGCGCTCGTGCTCGGCGTGCCGCAGATCGTGCAGGCCGAGTGGAACGCGCCCCTGGCGCTGCGGTCACTGCGCGAGCACCGTGCCACCTTCGTCCAGGCCGCGACACCCTTCCTGATGGACCTCGTACGCGCCGTCGAGGACGGCGAGCGCGCCCCCCAGGACCTGCGCATCTTCGTCGCCACCGGCGCCACCGTCCCGCGCGGCCTGGCCGAACGCGCGAGCCGGGTGCTGGGCACCACCGTGCTGGGCGCCTTCGGCTCCACCGAGACCTGCCTGGCCGCCCTCGCGGCCCCCGGCGACGAGCCGGCACAGCGCTGGGGCACCGACGGGCGCGCGCTCACCGGCGTCCGGCTCAGGGTGACCGACGAGAGCGGGGCCGAACTGCCCTGCGGCACCGAGGGCAACTTCGAGATCCTCACCCCCACCCTCTTCGACGGCTACCTGGAGCGGCCCGACCTGACCGCCGAAGCGCTCACCGCCGACGGCTGGTACCGCACCGGCGACCTCGCCACCATCGACGCCTCCGGGTTCCTGCGCATCACGGGCCGGGTCAAGGACGTCATCAACCGGGGCGGTGAGAAGATCCCCGTCGCCGAGGTCGAGCAACTGCTGCACGACCACCCCGCGGTGGCCGACGTCGCCGTCGTCGCGATGCCCGACGAACGCCTCGGCGAACGCGCCTGCGCCTTCGTCGTCCCCGAACCGGGCGGCGCCCCCCTCGGGTTCGAGCAGATGCAGAAGTACCTCGACGCCCACCAGGTCGCCAAGCAGTACTGGCCCGAGCGGCTGGAGACCGTCGCGGAGGCGTTGCCCCGCAACGAAGTCGGAAAGATCCAGAAGTTCGTGCTCAGGGAGCGGGCCCGCGGCCTGCGCCCCCAGCGCGGAGAAGGAGCGGACAAGTGAGTGAGCAGCACGGCACCCAGCCGGCACCGCAGGGTGTGGGGCCCGCACAGTACGAGCGGCTGCGCCAGAAGGTCACCGCGTGGGTGAGGGGCCCCGGCGAGGAGTGGGCCGGGCGCATCGAGGCCACCGGGCAGGTACCCGAAGACCTCTGGGCCGAGCTGCGCGAGGAGGGCTTCCTGCGCATGGCCGCGCCCCGCTCCTACGGCGGCCACGGGCTCTCCTTCACCCAGTGGATGGGCCTCATGGAGATCTTCTCCCGCTCGCACGGCTCCATCCGGATGATCGTCCACGTCGTCAACGGCATCTGGCGCGCCATGGACCCCTTCGCCACCGACGAGCAGCGCAAGAAGTTCGTCCTGCCCGCCATCGAGGGCGACATCAAGATCGCCTTCACCCTCACCGAGCCGGGCAACGGCACCGGAGCCGACATCACCAGCTCCGTCGTCCGCGACGGCGACACCTACCGCCTCACCGGTGACAAGCACCTGATCACCTTCGGAGTGCGCTGCGACTACTACCTGCTCGCCGCGCGCGTGGCAGGCTCCACAGGCCACGAGGGCACCGTCTCGTTGCTGGTGCCCCGCGACGCCGAGGGTGTCCACGTCGAGGACACCTCCCAGACCATGGGCGTCACCGGCACCGACCACGCCACCCTCCGCTTCGAGCGCACCCCCGTACCGGTCGCCAACCGGCTCGGCAAGGAGGGCGAGGGACTGGACGTCGCACTCGGCGGCTTCCTGACGCCCTCGCGGATCTCCGTCGGCATGAGCTGCGTCGGCCTGGCACAGCGCGCCCAGGAACTCGCGCTCGATTACGCCGAGAGCCGCCACACCTTCGGCAAGAAGCTCAGCAAGCGGCAGGCCGTCCAGTTCATGCTCGCCGAGAACGCCGCCGACATCGAGGCCGCCAAGCAGTTGGTGATGCACGCCGCGCGCACCTTCGAAGAGGGCGGCGAGGACGCCTCCATGCTCTCGTCCATGGCCAAGATGACCGCCGTTTCCATGCTGACCCGCGTCACCGACAACGCGCTCCAGGTGCACGGCGGCCTCGGCTACTGGAAGACCAGCCCCATCGAACGCGTCTACCGCGACGCGCGCGCCCAGCGCTTCGAAGAGGGCACCAACGAGATCCAGAAGACCGTCGTCTTCCGCGAACTGCTGCGCGCACACACCCAGGGAGGGAACCTGTGACCGACACCGAGAGCCCCAAGGTCGCACTCATCACCGGAGCCTCGCGAGGCATCGGCCGCGAGCTGGCGCTGACGCTGGCCCGGCGCGAGGGCGCCACCATCGCCGTCAACTACAAGAAGAACGCCGACCTGGCGGAGAAGACCGTCGCCGACATCGCCTCCCTCGGCGGCAGCGGGTTCGCCGTCCAGGCCGACGTGGAGACCCCCGAAGGCGTCACCGCGCTCTTCGACGAGGTCGCCAGGCGCTGCGGACGGCTCGACTGGTTCGTCTCCAACGCGGCGGCCAGCGCGTTCAAGAACGTCGTCGACCTCAAGCCCCACCACCTCGACCGCTCCTACGCCATGAACCTGCGGCCCTTCGTGCTCGGCGCACAGGAGGCCGTCAAGCTGATGGACGACGGCGGTCGCATCGTGACGCTGTCCTCCTACGGCTCCCTGCGCGCCTACCCCACCTACGCGACCCTCGGCGGGATGAAGGCCGCCATCGAGGCGTGGGTGCGCTACATGGCACTGGAGTTCGCCCCCTACGGCATCAACGTCAACGCGGTCAACGGCGGGCTGATCGACTCCGACTCGCTGGAGTTCTTCTACGGCGTCCCCGGCATGCCCGAGATGAGCACCGTCCTCGACCGCATCCCCAAGGGCCGCCCCGGCACCGTGGCAGAGGTCGCCGACGTGCTGGCCTTCCTGCTGGCGCCGGAGTCGGAGTACATCACGGGGCAGACGCTCGTCGTCGACGGCGGACTCAGCGCCGTCGCCCCGCCGTTCTTCGCCGACGCCGGGCCCGAGCTGAGCCTCCCGCCGCGCCCCCAGCGCCCCGCATGACCGGCCGCGCGCCGCGGCGGTCCCGCACGACCGGCCGTGCCCCGCGGCGGTCCCGCACAACCGGCCGCGCCCCGCAGCGGTCCGTATGACGGCCCGCCGGGCGCCCGCCCACCCCCTCCGGCGGGCGCCCGGCGCGGCCCAGCACGCACCACACCGAGGAGTCCCACGTGTTCACCCACGTCACTCGGCCCGGCGCGGTCGGCTCGCTCCAGGTCGCGAACCGCCTGGTCATGGGGGCGATGCACCTCAACCTGGAGAACCTGGACGACGGGGGAGCCGCACTGGCCGCCTTCTACGCCGCACGGGCCCGCGGCGGCGCCGGACTCATCATCACCGGCGGCTCGGCCGTCAACCCCGTCGCCGCCGGCGGCCCCGGCTACAGCCACGTCAACGACCCCGCACACCACCCCGCGCTGCGCCGCGCCGCCGACGCCGTGCACGAGGCGGACGGAAAGATCGCCCTCCAGCTCTTCCACGCGGGACGCTACGCCCTCACAGGCGGGCAGGGGCCCACACCCGTCGCCCCGTCCGCCGTCCACAGCCGCTTCTCACGGACCACCCCCCGCGCACTGACGGACCGGGAGATCCGCGAAACCGTCCGGGACTTCGCCCGCGGCGCTGCCACCGCACGCGCACTCGGCTACGACGCGGTGGAGGTGATGGCCTCCGAGGGCTACCTGATCAACCAGTTCCTCTCGCCCGTCACCAACCTGCGCGACGACGCGTGGGGCGGCGACGCGGCACGCCGCCGCCGCTTCCCGCTCGAGGTGGCGCGCGCCGTACGCGAGGCGGCAGGCGACGGCTTCCCCGTGCTCTTCCGTATCTCCGGCGCCGACCTGGTCCCCGGCAGCAGCACCCAGGAGGAGACCGAAGCGCTCGCCGTCGCCCTGGCCCAGGAAGGTGTGGCCGCCCTCGACGTCGGCGTCGGCTGGCACGAGTCGCGCGTCCCCACGGTGCAGTCCGCCGTGCCGCCCGGCACCTGGGCCTCACACGCCGAGGCGGTGAAGAAGGCGCTGTGCGCGGCCGGGTACGCGGACGTGCCCGTCATCGCCTCGAACCGGGTGGTCGGGCTCGACCAGGCCGAGAGCCTGCTGCGCGGCGGCGGCATCGATTACGTCTCCATGGCCAGGCCCCTCCTGGCCGACCCCGACCTGCCGGCCAAGTGGGCCGCGGGCGGCAGCGCGCTCGTCAACGTCTGCCTCGCCTGCAACGAGGCCTGCATCGACCGCTCGTTCGGCACCGAACGGGTCTCCTGCCTGGTCAACCCGCGCGCCGGACACGAGCTCGAATTCCCCGAGCAGGCTTCGGCGGACCCGCCCCGCTCCTTCGCCGTCATCGGCGGCGGTCCCGCAGGGCTGGAGGCCGCCCGCGCCCTCGCGGCGCTCGGCCACCACGTCGAACTCTTCGAGGAGGGCGAGGAGCTCGGCGGGCAGTTCCGCCTCGCCCGGCAGGTGCCCGGCAAGGAGGACTTCGGCGCCACCGTCCGCTACTTCGCGGCCGAACTCGCCCGGCTGGGCGTGCACCTCCACCTCGGGCGGCGCCTCGGCCTGGGCGACGCCGGACTCCTGCGCCGCTTCGACGGCGCCGTCCTGGCCACCGGCGTCCAGCCCCGGCTCCCCGACATCCCCGGCTGGCCCCTCCTGCACACGCTCACCTACCCGGAGGCCTTCGCCCGCCCCGAGTCCCTGGGCGAACGCGTCGTCCTCCTGGGCGGCGGCGGCATCGCGATGGACCTCGCGCACCTGCTCACCGGAGAGCGGACGCCCGCGACCGCGCAGGAGTTCCTCGCCGCGTACGGCCTCGGCGAGGGCGCGTACGGCCCCGGCGCGGGCGCCGCGGCGCCGAAGACGCGGCACCGGCAGACGACGGCGCGGCACCGACTGACGCTGGTCAGGCGCGGGCCCCGGATCGGCGCGGGCACCGGGCCCAGCACCCGCTGGGTCGTCCTGTCCGCCCTGCGGGCCCACGGGGTCGAGAGGGTGACCGGCGTCGACTACCGCGAGATCACCAGGGAAGGTGTGGTGGTCCAGGGCGCCGACGGAGCCGAGCGGCTGATCCCGGCCGACTCGGTGGTGTTCGCCACCGGGCAGGAGCCCGAGCGCGCGGCCGTGCCTGCGCTGCGGGCCGCCGGCATCCCCTTCGAGGCCGTCGGCGGCGCGCGCGACGCGGCCGGGGTCAACGCGGTGCGCGCCACCGCCGAAGGCCTCAGAGCCGCCCACCGACTGGGTACCTGAACCGGGCAAGAGCCCGGTACCCGAACCGGGCAAGAGTCCGGAACCCGTCCCCTCCCGCCC